>JAJYRM010000201.1 GCA_021794075.1 Bacteroidota bacterium
ATAAACAGCTCCATGAAGCATTACCACGCGGGACGCGACGAGATGATAACGATGCTGAAGCATCTCGGAATTTCCTATGAGGTGCGGACCCTACCCGGTACCCCGCATACGTTCTGGCTTTTCCATCCATGGTTTGAGAAGACATTGTCATACACTGTGAAATTTCTTGATAAAGTATTCAATCGCAATTCCTCGAAGAAGATGTGATTAGAAGAAAGGCATTCAACATTTCATATTTTGGCTTCATTGTCAGGCAAGTGTCGCGTAACCGTAGGTTCAGCGACGTCTGTTTGAAGACTCTCAGATACATAAGCAGGTGAAAGTTCGGAAAAACCGGACGATTGAGCAGCGTTGTCCGGGAGAATGTTACACAAAATCATCAAGGAGGAATCATGAAAAAAGCGAAAACCGCCTTCAGGATGCTCGCGCTGACAGCTCTTATTTTGTCAGCAGGCGCCAGCAGCGTCTTAGGCCAAACGATTGGTGAATACAGATCGAACTCGCCAATTGCCACCGGGCCATGGAAGTGGAGCGACGCGGCTACCTGGCAGGTGTATGGCTCTTCGGGTTGGGCGAATGCCACAACACCACCGACCAGCAGCACACCGAAGATTACGATCCTATCGACGGATTCCGTGTATGTCGATGCCCCAATTACGGTGACCGATACGGTTTACAACGAGGGGAAACTTACAGGCGGCTCCAATCTTACTTTCGGTAGCGCCGGCGTGTACCAGCATGCTGAAAACGGTGGAGTAATTCCGACTGCCACCTGGGCGACCGGATCGACATGCCTGGTAACAGGCGCGACTTCGAGCGCTCCCTCAAATGCCAATCAGAACTTCTACAATTTCACATGGAACTGCCCCGGCCAGTCCACTGGTCTAAATCTAGGATGGAGCGGAAACACCATCAGCGGAAGTTTGACGGTCTTGTCAACCGCGACTTCACAATTCCGCATGACGAACAATAACGCTAACAGCGGGAATCCCATCACCATCAAGCTGCTCGGCAACGTTATCGTCGATGGCGGACAACTAACACCGACAGGGTCGGGATCGGCTCAGACCTACACGATTGTAGACAGCGGTAACATTTATGTGATGTCAGGCAAACTTTACGTCAGCGGCGGCAGCGGCGGCGTGGTCAACTGGAATTGCTACGGAGACACATTTTCCGTTGCCAACAAGACAACGCTTCAGACCTCAAACGGTTCTTCAAAGTGGGTGTTTTCAAAACAGGGTGTTCAGTCGTTTGTCAACAGCGGAACCCAGAGTTACACCGGCGGGTTCACTTTTGAAGTCGATACAAATGCGACTTTAAATCTCGGCACCAGCGTTATCGGAGGAAGTTCGGTCAAGTTTGCCCTGGATAGCGCCGGCACCATCATGACGGCCCAACCGAACGGTTTGAATGCGAATCTCACGAACAGCGGCGCCAATACTTTTAGTCCGTATGGCGGCTTCGTCTACAACAGTACCTCCGCTCAGGTGACAGGATCTCTCCTTCCGGATTCGGTCGGAAACCTTACCATAGACAATGCATCCGGCGTCACGCTTTCCAAATCTATCAGTGTACTGGATACTCTTGCTCTCACGAACGGAAACCTTCTTCTCGACACCAATACCGTGATGGCCACTGTGGTGTCCGGCGCCTCCTCATCGAGCTTCGCCGTTACAGACAGCGCAAAGAGTTCATTCATGGTACCCAACGTTGGTACGACGAAAGTCCTTTTCCCCGTCGGGACGACTGTGGAAGGATACTCGCCTGTCTGGATGACTAATGACGGCACGGTGGATACCTTTGCCGTCTCAGCTATGGCGGACTCATCGGCCGCGGCAGGCATCGGTCGGGTTAATGTGAAATGGAATGTTACGGAAGATCATCCTGGCGACGGAAACCTCGGCTTAACTTTCGGATGGACCGGAATGGCTGAGAACTCCACCTTCGCTCTCAACAGGATAAACTTCGCACAAATTTACAACTTGAGCGGATCTACCTTCGTGCAGGCCGGAACTGGCTCATACTCCAGTGAGTTGACTACCTCGCCGTACACGCTGGGCCGGAGCGGAATCAAGACGCTCGGATATTTCGGCGTCGGCAAGTTTGCATTGAATCTCAGCGCTCAAGTGGGTGACTATGGCACCGTGAAGAGCGGTCCATGGAGCTCGCTCTCCACATGGATGCAGTGGAACGGAACAGCGTGGGCTACTACTCCAACTGTTGTCCCGAACGGGGAGACTAACGTCTTCATCAATAAGGGCGACACTGTGGTTGTGGATGTTGCCGATTCGATCGGCGGCAACATGCAGGTCTACGGCTTCCTGAAAGATACGACAGGGCTGAAGACGGCAGGAGCAACTGTAGTATTCGACAGCGGAAGTACTTTCCAGCTTGCATATGACGGCGCCCCCAAAGGAGGAAGCATTGCCGGAATCCCAAGCGCGACATGGCAGAAAGGCTCGACGTGCCTCATCACCGGTAAAGATGGACTTGTCTCCTCTACCGACGGATTTAACGCGAACCAGAACTTTTATAACCTCGTCCTTAACGCCGGATATAAGTCCAATTTAAATCTGAGTATGGGCGGCAATACCATATACGGTAACCTGGTCATTAACAACCCGAGCAGCAATCGGATTTACCTGACCGCTCCCGGCTCGACGCCTAAGACCATCAACATCATGGGCAATATCATTCTGACTGCCGGCCAGTTCAGCTCCAACGGCTCCGGTAGCTCCGGCGTGATAAACGTTAACAGTTACGGCAACATTCTCGTGAGCAACGGAAACTTCAGCATATCGAGAGGTTCCGGACCGGTTGTTACTTGGAATGCCTATGGAGACACACTTTCGTTGGTTAATTCCACCACGCAGACTTCCGGCTCCAACGATGTCTTTGTGTTCGCTAAAACAAAGGGAATGCAGTACATCGACTTCCAGAATGTGTCGTTCGGCGGAGGTAGCTTACCGGTCGTGGTCGATACGGGCGCGACGCTTGTGATGGGCACAAACTCATGGGGCGGAGACGCCATCTTCGCGGCCGATTCCGGCGCAACTATCATGTCGGGCGATACAACCGGACTGGATGGGAACATTACGACCACCGGTACCGTGGCGCTCAGCTCAGGCGCTTCTTTTGTCTTCAACGGCACCGTGCCTCAGACCACGGGTTTGCATCTGCCGTCGGTAGTTGAGAATCTGACGATAGATAACGCCGATACCGTAACGCTTTTGCAGGCAACTACCATCAACGGAAATCTTAACTTGATGGCTGGTGTTTTCAATAACACAATCCCATTCACCCTGGGACCGAACGGAAAAGTCTTGAACAACGGCGGAAAGCTCCTGGTAGCGCTGACGGCGGTTAATTCGGCTGCCTCGAACGTTCCGAAGGTGTTCTCGCTCGATCAGAATTATCCCAATCCGTTCAACCCGTCGACGGAAATAAAATACGGCCTCCCGAAAGCGGCCTTCGTGACGCTCAGGGTCTATAACGTCCTCGGGCAGGAGGTGGCGACGCTCGTAAACCAGCATCAAAGCGCGGGACATTACGATCTAACATTCGACATGGATCGTTTCGCGAGCGGAGTTTACTTCTACATTCTGAGAGCAGGAAACTTTGTTTCAGCAAAGAAGATGATGTTGATTAAGTAACGCGGTCGAAAGACAGAAACATGTTGCGATACTCTGCCGGGGAAACCCGGCAGAGTACTAATGCAAGATCCGCAATCGAGTCTTTTCGACCTCCGGAACAGATTAAATAATGGAGGAAAATAAATGATAAAGAGACGAAACGGCATTGCGCCGTTGAGAGGAAGAGTTGCTCGCAGATCTTCTGCCGGATTACTTATCCCGGCGCTGCTGATCATGGGCGGCATCCTTATCGGTGCAAATCAGGCGCTTGCGCAATTTGCGACGAATGGCACAGGCGGGGGGGCGTGGGCTTCCGCAAGCACTTGGGCAGGTGGGCAGGTCCCGCCTTCGAACGCTAATGTTACAATTGTATCCGGCGATTCGGTTTCGACTACATTGGGCGGCCTGGTCCAGTGCGGTGGCCTAACCATCCAGACCGGCGCAAAGTTGAATGTGATCGGCTACGGAATCCAGATGACCGGCGACTTTTCGATTGCCTCGGGTGGATTGTACATAAACAACACTGACTCGGCGAAGGCTTGGCCCGCTGGCGCTTCGAGCTATACTATTGATCCTAACAGCACCTTCGAACTAGGCAACGGCGGAAACGCGACCCTAGGCTGGGCTCAATCGGACTCAACTTTCGGAAACGTGATCATTGATCCAAACGTGGGTGGAGGAATTTCCTGCGGCGCCAATCTGACGATCCAGGGAAATCTAATCATAAATGCCGGCCAGGGGAAGGTCTTCCGTGGTATCGCGGCAGGAATGAGCGCCACCAAGTTTGTTCATACAGTGAAGGGAAATGTCACCGTTATGACCGGAAACTGGTCGGCGGTGGACATGGGGGTCAGCGCTACCGTTCCATTGTCCTGCACATGGAACGTGGACGGCAATGTCGCAGTTGGATATGACTCTGCGGCCCTGGCCAAGACTGCCAGGTTCTCTCCCATAACGAGCGAAGACGATCTCGGCGCAACTGGCATCTTCAACGTAAAAGGCAACATGTCTTTCATCAACGGCGGCAGACTCGCGGCCGGAAGTAATTCAGGAAGCAACCAGAGCATCAATCAGATCGCCGAAGTAAACGTTTACGGAAATCTTACAT
>JAJYRM010000202.1 GCA_021794075.1 Bacteroidota bacterium
TGCGGGACCGTGCCGCTTGTCATGAACCGATACGTTAGAGAGAACATTCGGTACATGGAAACACGCGGGAGATGGCTAATGCAGAGTTTGATAGACCGCTCGGGCGAGTATATACCAATGATGAAATCCATATTCGAAAGGGAGCACCTCCCGCCTGAGTTAGCGTATCTTTCAATTCCCGAGAGTGGGCTTGATCCGAGGGCACGCTCGTGGGCGGGCGCGGTCGGGCTTTGGCAGTTCGTAAGGTCAACGGCATTTCTTTACGGGCTCAAGTCAAGCTGGTGGATCGATGACAGAATGGATCCGGTTTTGTCGACAGAAGCTGCTGCAAGATTATTGAAGAACCTCTACGACAACCTGGGCAACTGGTACCTTGCGATAGCAGCGTACAACTGTGGAGAGATCACAGTCGACTGGGCAATACACCGTAGCGACGGCTCGCGGGACTTCTGGAAAATCAAGCGATATCTGCCGTGGGAAACGAAGAATTACGTCCCCGAATATATCGCGGTCACGTCAATAATGATGGATCCAGAGAAATATGGTTTCCAGGACGACGTCACAACCGCCCCCATCATATCCGACACTGCAAGGGTGCCTGGAGGAGTAGACCTGGCTGACATTTCTCGCCTGACGGGGGTGGACTTCGACTCGCTTGCGATACTTAATCCCATGCTTATTCACCTTATCACGCCGCCGGATTCACATGGTGGCTACTCTCTAAATGTCCCCGTCGGAACGGCCGGACTCTTCGCTAAGAATTACTCCAGGTTGCTAGCCTCAAGGAAACCAATTTGGTTTTACCACACGGTCTGGAGTGGAGAAACACTCAGCGGCATCGCGGCGCACTACGGCATGTCGGTCCATCGATTGATGGCCGTCAATCACCTCAGAGGGAGTTTCATAAGATGCGGCGAACGACTGAAGGTGACCTATGACTTCGCACGGGCCAGACTTTACGGGCTCAGAAATGGTTGATGAGGGTCAGAGTTGATAAGAATGCCGTGAGGATCTCTGCTTCTATCGATATCTTCTCCAAGGAAATGGGAAGAAGAAATCAATTTAGCGAATGGATGACAACGCGCTTTTTACTGCCGTTTGTTTGTACCTGTTTGGCCTGGCATTCGCGACCGTGTTTTTCGTACGACGTAACAGGATCACTTCTCGGATACTGAACCCGGCAGAACAAATAGCGACATTTATGAGCGGAACGTGTTCAATATGCCCGCCATCCGCCGACGGCATGTCTTGACAGTGTTCGTAATGCTTTTTACTTTCCCAAAGTGAAAAAGCATATACTGTTAACAACACTCTCTCTTCTGCTAATAGCGTTGAACCAATACGCCCTCGCGCAGAAGTCGAGCGCTTTTCGCATCGGCAGATTGAAATATGCTGGGGGCGGAGACTGGTACGTATTCCCTCTTGAAGAGCCGACACTTCTCAAATACATCAGCGATCACACGGACATAGATGTCGACGCGAATTTCTACCCAGTTAACATGTCCAGCAACAAAATGTTCACGTTTCCTTTCCTCTTCCTAACAGGTCACGGTAACGTTCTATTCACGAAAGACGACGCGGCGCGCCTGAGGACTTACCTCGACGACGGTGGATTCCTTTACGCGAACGATAGTTACGGTATGGGACCAGCTTTCCCAAGAGAGCTGAAAAAAGTATTCCCTCACAAGAAACTAGTTGAGATCCCCTTCTCATACGGGATGTACCATTGCATTTACAATTTTACTTATGGCCCACCAAAAATTGAAGACTGGGGTGACGGTAAACCCCCTGAAGGGTGGGGACTCTTTCTAGGTAAGCGGCTCGCAGTCTATTACACTTCCGAGGGTGATCCACCTGACGGATGGGATCCTACAGAAGTACATGGCGACCCCGAATCAAAACACATAGAAGCACTGCGGTTCGGGACAGACCTGGTTTACTGGGCATTGACCCACTGATCGTCAGGAATTCTCTGCGGTAATAGGCGCGAGGGCCTCCGATAGGAGGTCACCCACGGCACAATTTTCGTCGATGAGACTTAAGAAGCCTGACGATTCATCCATTCATCGAACCAGTCATCTCCCTGGCTGGTTCGAGTTTGCATTGCCACCTCGGCGTCAGTCACCATTTCTTTCAGGACCTCAACCATCTCTTCAGTCTTCAGCAGGTGAGTATCATGATAGGATATAACAAGCTTAAGCAGCTCGACCTGAAATTTTTCTTTAGTGCTCATAATTACGCGTCCGTCCTTTTTGGGTCGTCGCTCCCGGTAACAGCAACAACGTTTTTCTTGGACGCTCAAGTCCACTATTTCCTGGACTTGCCCTCTCGCATGAATCCTAAAGCGTAACAGAAGCTAAATACTCGCCGGATTTAATTAAGTGAAGCATCTCACAGCGTATTTGAACATACTCCGCTTTTAGCGCCACGAGCGATTAGCAAATTCACCATTTACCGTCCAGAACCGTCCGCAACTGTCCGTACGCGTTGCCCCTAATGAGCTCGGCACTAAACGGAAGGGCGGGAGTTACTCTCTTCATACCACCTCCTGATATTATGAAAATACGGGCTTCATAATGCTTTCTTAAGGAGGAGCTCGCCAAAAGCAAACGTTGTGGGGTTCTAGAATGTGAGAGTCTCAACGTCATTGCATTTCGAGTCGTCGCTCTCTAAACTACATGGGTTTCGTAGTCAGATGTCTACACAAACTCAGGAGGTTGACCGTGGAAATAAACGTGCTGGATGCGAGCAAGTATTTCAAGGGGCTGCTGCTTCTTATCAGAAAAGATCATAAGGTCACTGATATCGAGTATAACCTTATGGCGCGGATTGGAAAACAACTCGGTTTCGAGAAGGAATTCTGCGATAATGCCGTGCAGGAGATTCTCCGGAACCGATTCATCGAAGACTCACCGCCTGAATTTTCTTCACGTGAATTAGCCGCGATGTTCATTCGGGACGGGCTGGCAGTAGGATTCTGCGATCATGAGATCGACCGCAAAGAGGTGAAATGGCTCAAGGCGGTCGCGTTAAAGAACATGCTCGATATAGCATGGTTCGATTCTGAGATGGCCACGGCACGCACGCGAGCTGTCGATGCCGATCACCTGGAAGTTAACAACATCACGGTAACCACATTGGTCTGAACAACCTAACCCGGTCACTGAATAACAAACTGCAATTACCACCTCAACGTTGTCGTCACGTGCGACAATAATCTAATCTCTCCATCTGTGCGTTTCAAAGAATTTTCGTCGCTGATCTGTGAATTCAAATTCCCTATTGCGCTATTGGATACAGGATACCCCCGCCGAAGACTCCCGAGATGATGCAATTGAAAGGCTAGACATTTATCGTCCGCCCATTTTAACTGAGGCGGAAATGACACCGGGGAATCTGCTTACAAGTCGTGGTGAGGGGACCCAATTTACTTGAAGTTAATGCCGACGCCTTGTTCTATGAAGTTGAAAATCCTATTTTTGCCACTATGAGTTGGAACTGATCAACATGCGACGGTTACCATTGATAGTGTTCTGTGCTATGTCATGCTTGACGGTCTCGATAAGCGACGCGCAGAATTCCAGAATTGGCGCTACTGCTGGGTACAACATATCACATTTCAGCGGCATGAAGGGGATGTCATCAACGCACGGCGTTGTCGTCGGTGGCTTCGTCCAATATAACTTTGCTGGCGGCTTCTCCATTCAACCCGAGTTATTGTTTTCAATGGAAGGCGCTTCCGGCTTTCCCCCGCTAGCGGCTGAGCCTATCGGAGCCGGACCGGACACTTTGATATTGAATTATGTCGAGGTGCCGATTCTATTGAAGTATAATATTTTCACACTTCCTGTTTTTCCGTTGACCGTTGACGCGTACGCCGGACCGGATTTCGCCTTTAACGTAGCTTCGAGAGACAAGCAATCGTTCGGGGGGAATGAATTCGACTCCAACAATTCGAGCTTCACGCATCTGTTTGATTTCAACATCGCAATCGGCGGCGGTCCAACTCTGAATCTTGGTAATGTCTCGCTGGGTATTGAAGTTAGGTACACTTTTGGCACTGGGCCGATTTACGAGAGTCCTTCTCAGTACGGCAGCGCCAGAAACGGCGTCTGGTCGATTATGGCGAGCGTCGGATACTAAGTATCACTTGGGATTTTCATTCTCGTCCGGGACACCTCTTATTCGGTTGAACTAGCTCTTCCTTCAGACTTCTTGTCAATCTTCCGCTACTCGGTTTTCCTAGCAACAGAGCTATTACCGAAACCACACACTTCAGTTACTACGCGAATCGCAGTTCCATTGATGCCCGTGGCCTTCCGAGTATCATCACGTGCCAGCTGATCTTCACCGCTGGACGCCTCAAGTAATTTCTACAAGCGGTTTGTGATATCAGAACATCACTATGATGGCAAAAAAAAAAGTCCCGCCACGAGTCCTCGTAACGGGACTAAAAATAACTCTTTCGCCTCGATTACTTTATCATCATCATCTTCTTGGTGATGGTAACGTTACCCGACTGCAGGCGATAGAAATATACGCCGCTGGCGAGTCTCGCGCCGTTGAAGGTCGCGTAGTGCTCGCCGCCGGACTGATGTCCGTTGACGAGTGTGGCAACCCTCTCACCGAGTACGTTGTAAACTGCCAGGCTCACGTTCGCGCCCTTCGTTGGCACGGAATAAGCGATCTGCGTTGTCGGGTTGAACGGAT
>JAJYRM010000203.1 GCA_021794075.1 Bacteroidota bacterium
ACTTACAAACACACTCGCGCTCAACCTTAATCACACATTCGGTCCTTACTTCAACGCCGGCTTCGGAGCTGAGGCGGACTTGATTCATATCGTCTACATCAAATCCCAGCGAAGCGCGAACAACAACAGGAATATCATCTACAGGTTTTTCCCCGTTATCACCTTTTCGGATGGAACGGTAAATTCTTACAACCGGTTCGAGGTGCTAGCTAATTATACCGTTTACGATTACGAAGCATTTTCACAAATTCACAGCTTTTCCTTCCGGCAGGCCTCGTTCCTCGATTCCACCACAGTCAATTTGACGTCAAAACTCTCCCTCTTTGTCCAGACGAATCTCAAGTTGTATGAGCGCGGTGAACTCTACTGGTCGAGCTTCTCCGAGTACCCGTTGAATTATTTCGTAGACCAAACGCTCTTGTTCTACTTCCGTTACACATCCGGCAATTTCTCTTACGGTGCCGGGTACAAATATCTCAGCCTTACACAATACAACTATGTTACCGCGAAGGAGAGTGTGTTCGGCTCCGAAATCTTTAACACTGGGCCGACGGCATTCTTCTCCGTGACGCTCTCACGGTTGTCCGTCAGTATCGAAGGATGGTACCAGGTATCAGGGCAATTATTGCAAAACCAGATCGTTTACCCTAATTTCGATTTAACAGCAAAGTACATTATCTGATGAATGAAATGCACGAACACATAGTAGTAAAGTCCGATAGCAACGCATTGAAGGAAGCGGAAGGAAAGCTTAAGGCATTACTGGAGAGGTTGAATCTGTCGGACTCGGATGAACACAATCTGCTAGTAGCGACGAGCGAAGCTGTCAACAATGCGATCTCTCACGGTAACAGGAACGATCCGAGCAAGAACGTGACTTTGGATGTCCATTATACCGAGGACGAGGTTCTGGTGACCGTCGAGGACGAAGGAGGAGGATTTAATCCCGAATCAGTGCCTGACCCTCTTGCGCCTGAGAACCTTCTTAAACCGAGCGGTCGCGGCATACACATAATGAAATCGCTCATGGACAAGGTCGATTTCACCTTCACGCGGAGCGGCACAAGAATTACGATGAGGCTAAAAATAGCGAAAACTTCCTGAGAGCGTTTCCCCACCTACCTTGATTCCTCGGTCGAACTTCGTTACCCCAAAAATAGAATTCCCGGCAACGTAACAGCTTCCAAGGAAGCTTCACGCCGCCGGGACATCAATAATAGAGGCTCGGCTTCAGCTCAGCTGAGCTTCACCTTCGCGAGATTAGCCTTCACATCATCAGCCGACTTGTTGAGCTCGGCTTTCTCGGAATCGGTCAATTTTATTTCCATGACCTGATCGACACCGTTCTTGCCAAGTTTAACCGGTACGCCAATGACCAGGTCTTTCATTCCATACTCGCCCTGCAAGAAGACAGAGCAAGGAAGAATCCGCTTCTTGTCCTTCGTTATCGCTTCGACCATTTGAACTACCGACGCCGAAGGCGCATAGTAGGCGCTGCCGGTCTTCAGAAGCGACACGATCTCGGCTCCGCCATCGCGAGTACGCTTTACAAGCTTCTCGATCTTGTCGGCAGGCATCAATTCGGTTAGGGGAATTCCTGCCACCGATGTATAGCGGACGAGAGGTACCATGGAGTCGCCGTGGCCGCCGAGAACGAATGCTTGAACATCCTCAACCGACACATTGAGTTCCGACGCTATGAACGTTCGGAAACGGGCAGTATCTAAAACTCCAGCCATTCCGATGACGCGCTTTCTATCGAAGCCGCTGACCTTAAGCGCCACGTAGACCATGACATCGAGAGGATTCGAAACGACGATAATTATGCTCTTCGGAGAGCGGGGCGCAACCTGTTCCGTTACCGATTTGAGAACTCCGGCATTTGTCGCTAACAAGTCGTCGCGGCTCATGCCCGGCTTTCTGGCAATGCCGGCGGTAATCACGATGATGTCGCTGTTTGCCGTGGCATCATAATTATTAGCGCCCGCGATCTTTACGTCGCTTCCGAGAACGGGCGTGGATTCGAGCATGTCGAGACCTTTGCCCTGTGGAAGGCCTTCGACCACATCCGTAAGAACTACTTCGTTTGCAAGTTCCCTGTCAACAAGCCGCTGCGCCACGGTGGCGCCGACGTTTCCAGCCCCAACTACTGTAATTTTCATTGCGAGACCCTTTCACAAATTGATTCAACGATGTCCGAAGGATCCCTCGGACAATCAGAGAGGAATTACGCTTACTTTTTTTCTTGTTCTTCTATATGTTTCGAATTTCACTACACCGTCGCTCAGCGCGAAAAGGCTGTCGTCCTTAGCCACGCCGACATTCTCGCCGGGAAGTATCTTTGTTCCCCGCTGCCGGACGATTATGCTTCCCGCGGTAATCTTCTCGCCGCCGAAAGTCTTGACGCCGAGCCTCTGCGAATTGCTGTCGCGGCCGTTCCTGGAACTTCCGCCGCCTTTTTTGTGTGCCATGAAATACTCCTGTCTTGCTTCCCGTTAGTGGGATTGCTTAATCGTGTCGATGTGTATCGTTGTGAATTCTTCGCGGTGTCCTTTAGTGACCTTGAAGTTCTTTCTCTTTATCTTGCGAAACACAAGTATCTTGTCTTTCCGATCGTGATCCACGACCGTAGCCTCGATGACCGCTCCTTTCACGACCGAGTTTCCGACCGATTTCGACGCGTCGTCTTCGACCAGGAGAACTCTGTCAAGAGTGAGCTTGTCTCCGACCTTGGCTTGAAGCTTCGGGACGGCTACGTCAGAATTCTCGGAGACTTTGAACTGTTTTCCGGCTATTTCTACGACAGCTAACATCTTACCTCCAAAATTAGACCTTAATTTAGCCCTTCGAAGCCTAATTTTCAATTACTTTTTGCGAGAATCGAATCACAACCGGATTTAAGGAACCCCTTAGCAAGAGAAACAAGAAGCAACCAAAATCACACGAAAACTTGCGCACTCCCTTTCATTCCCCCTCAACTTCAATCAGGTCAATCTTCAGGGAGAGTAACGGACGAGTTATTTGAAATAGGTGAGCTGCGGAGAGGGAGGGATTCGAACCCTCGATACCCCTTAACAGAGTATGACGGTTTAGCAAACCGTTGCCTTCAGCCACTCGGCCACCTCTCCAAATCGTCGGAGCTTGTATTGAATATAACTCCTCGGCGATTTCTTTCAAATAATACTCACGTCGAAGGCATCATCCTCATTTTTTCTTGGCTAATCAGACTGCCTTCCGTTCCAGCCAGCTTTCCCCGTACTTGGCATGATACCTTCTGACCAGCCAGACTCCCGCCACGGCCGCGTTTACGGATGAGAAGAAAATATCCGAAAACCAATGGGCGTCGTAATAGAGTCGCGACAGCGAAGTCAGGACCGCAAGCAGGATCCAGAGAAATTTCCAAAGCTTATTCTTGAAAAACCCGGCGACGACAATAGCAAGCGCAAAAACCACAGCGGCATCGCCGGACGGAAACGAGAGGTAAGCGTTCGGACCGGCAATAAACGGTTTGAAAGTTAGATTGCCGTGCCATTGATTTGGTCTCCATCTCCCGACAAGCGATTTGAGCGCGATCGTTATCAAGCCGGAATACAAGAACGACTGGCCTATCATCAAACCGCCATCGCGGATTTTATCGGAGTTGATAATTAAGCCTGCCACGTACAATCCGACAAAGAGATATAAGGTTATCTTCCCTGTTCCGAAGATATGCACAAACCCGGCGATCCTATCCTCTAAGGGACCGTGTATGGTAAGGAAATAATATCTTATCGGCTCGTCAAAGTAGGCAGCAATAAAAACAACGAGCAGGAACTCAACCAGGATGAGCCACTGCTTGAGTTGCCATTTCCTGGGAATGGAGTAATACTCTCCCCATTCGACAAAGAGCCGCTTAAGATCCTGTCCGGATTTTTTGAGTCTGCTGTTCAAAGGTCCTCCTCCATTTCTAAGATTTTATTACTCTAGTAAACATGCCGCATTCAAAATCTGGCGCCGCTTTAAAAAAAGTAAGGGATAAACATCTTCGTGCGCATTCTGTAATCTTCATACTTCGGACCGAATTTTTTCTCGTCCAATTCTTCCTCTGCCTTGACGGTCGACACGAGAGTGAACACAGCCCCGAACAGTAAAATGCCGGGGAATAGCCCGGGGAGTTTGAAAAACGCGGAGAGTCCGAGGAGAAGAAGAGCGGAGTAAAGTGGATGCCTAATCATCGAATAAAGTCCAGTCTCAATAAGAGCATCAGGTTCACCCGCTTCTGTACTCTGCCGCTGATGGAGCAACTGCATTCCGGCCATCGCGACATATATCGAACCTGCGAGGCATAGCCACGAAAGAGACTGCAGTACCGTAAATGGGTCGACAAACCAGACGTGCAGGTTGGTAACCACAAGAAGCAAAACAAATTCGAGTGCAAAGAATCTGTAATATCCGTATGAGTGCCGATTGCGTAGCCCGTTCCTGGATAGGAAGGCAATCGCTGCCGAACACGCGACAAAGATAGGTAGCTCTATTTCTCCTCCTTGAATAGCATCATTGGACCATGAAATTTTGTCAGATTCAACGACAAAAAAAAGCCTGCGGCAAATCGTGCCGCAGGCTTTTCAAGTACTCCCTTAGCGTTCCGGAGGGAAAGCAGGCGTGAACGGAGGAGGCGGAGGAATCGTCTTTGGTTTCTCCT
>JAJYRM010000003.1 GCA_021794075.1 Bacteroidota bacterium
ATTTCGCCGCTCATCCCATTTTGGATCTCCAGCCGCGAAATTTGGCCCGCTATTATCTCGAACAACGATTCATCGACGTTGATGAGGAGGGTGATTAAATCTCGATCCGCTATCGACAGGCGAAGCTCCTGCCTTCTAGCCTGAGCTGGAATAGCGGGCTTATATTTGGAATGGGAAGACTTTCTCTTCTTAAGCTCCTCGTAGATAGCCTCCTCCCGCAGGCCGAACTTTCCCGAGAGATCTTTGACGTAGAGGTTGACTTTGATGGCGTCATTTATTCTGGCAAGCGACTCGACTATCGATTGGATTATCGCGCCTGTATTGGAAGATGAACCGGCCCGGCGCGCGAGAAGCGTCGCCTTGAATTCAACAATGTTCGAACCATTGCCGATGAGTGCCATGAACTCCTCGCTTCCCCTCGCGAGCACGTAAGTGTCAGGGTCCTCGCCAGCAGGAAGTTCCACGATGTAGACGTTCAACCCCTGTTCGAGAAGTAAGTCGGATCCTCGCATTGATGCGTCTTGTCCGGCGGTGTCGGCGTCGTAAACGAGATAAACGTTTTGCGTGTATCGTGAGATATGCTGGATCTGCTCGATTGTCAGGGCGGTGCCGCTCGACGCGACCACGTTTCGGATCCCCGACTGATGGAGCGCGATCAAATCGGCGTAGCCCTCCACGAGAATAGCCGAGTCCTTTTCTATGATCGCGTCCTTCGCCTGGTATATCCCGAAAAGTGTTTTGCCCTTAATGTAAGCGGCTGTCTCGGGGGAATTGATGTACTTTGCTTTCTCATCCGGTTTGAGCGTCCTGCCACCGAACGCTATCACGCTGCCGCCCGCCGAAAAAACTGGGAACATCACTCTCGCCCTGAATCTGTCGTAATAACCTGATCCATCCTGCCTCTTTAGGATGAGCCCCGACTTCTCAATCGTCTTCTCGTTTATTCCTTTTTTCCTCAGGTGGTTGAGAAGCCCATCCCACCTGTCGGGTGCGTAGCCGAGCATGAATCTATCGATGGATTCGTCGTTGAATTTCCTGCTCTCCTTCATGTACGCGAGCGCTCTTGCCCCTTCGTCGGACCGAAGCATGTCGCGGTAGTACCTGACTGCTTTCTCATTTATGTCCAGTACCTCATCGACATCGTTGTGTCTTTCGTCGGAATATGAAGGAAGCGAAATATTTGCCCTCGACGCGAGTTGACGAAGCGCTTCACCGAAAGATATCTTCTCGTGCTGGGTCAGAAAAGTAAAAACGTTTCCTCCCGCGCCGCAGCCGAAACAGTGGTACAGTCCTTTCTCGCGGTTCACTGTGAACGACGGCGTCTTTTCGGTGTGGAACGGACAGAGGCCAAGATAATTCTTACCGCGTTTCTGAAGCCGGACATACTGGGAGATGATGTCGACTATGTCCGTGGCGCGTCTTACATCTTCTACAATACTATCTGACGAAAATTTGCTCATGCTTATCGGGGATGATGGTGTGGGTAACGAACCTGTCTCACGAACGAACCTTTGTTGAGCGGAGAGCTGACATATCGATGTTACCCGTGTGCTCCGCAACCACAGAACATAATCAAGCGTGCTCTGATATTCAATCGTGGATACATCACGCGCGTTGATCGCGTGTCAAAAGTCAAATTGCATCCGCGACTTTCTTGAATATTGTTTGGATGGATTATAACTTTTCAATGCATGACAGAAAAATCACTGCTCGTCGTTTCGCGAACTCCACTCCCAAAAGAAGTGAAGACTAATCTTGTGCCTCCTCTAACGAACGAAGAGGCCGCTGAGCTGCACGCTTCACTGCTGTTCGATATTGTCGAGCGGGCGGCGCTCCATTTGCACGTGCAGCCGTACGTATACTTCGATCCGGCCGATGCCCGCGCCGATTTTGAACATGTCTTTCGTCACGCGAGTTTCGAATACAAACTCAAGCCCGCGATCGGGAGCAAGTTGTCCGATAAGATTTCCAACGCGGTGGATAATGTCTTCTCCGATGGGACGAAAAAGTTGATATATCTCGATGTCGATGCGGCGCTTATGTCGCTACAGGCGATAAGGCATTCTTATGACCTTCTCAGTCTTGACGACGACGTGGTCGTACTCGCGCCAGATGAAGTCAATCAGCTCTACATGGTGGGTCTAAAGAAGCCTCACGTCCAGATTTTCGACGCGATGAACTCCAAGGACCCATTCGAGGTTTCGATGAAGATCTCGGCTCCGATTTCAGCGATGCTTTTTACGCTTGATCGATTCCACTGCATGCGCGATCTCACCGGCCTCAGGAGAGTCTTCAACACTTTTACGAGAAACGGCCACATCATCGAGCAAGCCCGCCGCACGACTGATTTTCTACTCGGTTTGAAGGAAAAGTACAGCGAGATTTGATGGGCGAGAGATCCTTTCAGAGGGTTTCTTCCGGTTCGAAGGATCCCACGGTGAAGAAGCTGGGGATTTTCGGCGGTACATTTAATCCACCTCACTTAGCTCACCTGCTTGCTGCCGAAGGAGTGAGAGATCAACTGAAACTCGATAAGGTCTTTTTCGTTCCCGCGGCGGTTCCTCCACATAAACAAAAAGAGAATATTGTTCCGGCAAAACACCGTCTCGAGATGGTGAGGCTTGCGATTGAAGGGAACCGTTACTTTGATTTGTCGGATATAGAGCTCCACAGGAAGGGGCCATCATATACGATCGATACCGTGCGCGAGATGAAGCGGTCATATCCTAACGACGAACTTTACTTCATAATGGGAATAGACCTCCTGACTGAATTCGATACATGGAAGGAGCCCGGCAAAATACTCGAAGAGTGCAGGTTGGTGGCGATGAATCGCCCGGGGTTCGATCTGGCTGTCGTCGACAAAGATCTCTTATTGCGTGTCGAATTGGTAAATGTTCCAAGCGTCGATATTTCATCGACCAATATCCGGAGAAGGGTGAAGTCAGGCCGGTCGATAAGATATCTTGTTACGCAGGATGTCGAAGAATATATACGGCGTAATTCAATCTACCTGTAAGTTGTTGCTTGTCAAGGAATTGTAATTCGGCCCCATGCATTTTATATTTATTCAAAAGTGATAACCTAATTTCAAATGGAGTGTGAGAGAATGAAGAAGTACAGTCTACTGGCGCCTCTTATCGGCCTTTTAGCCGTGAGTTTTGCTTTCGTCGGCTTCCAGTGCTCGTCCGCTGAGTTGACGAGTGCGAAACTTTACATGCAAAAGAGTGAATGGAACAAGGCTGAGTCTGAGCTCGAAAAAGCCGTCAAGAAGGATTCCCTCGACGAAGAAAGCTGGTACTACCTTGGGATTGTGCGGGGTGAGAAGCAGGATTATGCGGGGCTAATGGATGCCTTCGCTCATGCTAAGAAGATCTCAGCTGCTCACGATTCAGACATTGTTCAGGTAAGGCTTCATTACTGGGTCGGGGCTTATAATCAGGGGAGTAGAGATCTTCAGAAGGGAAGAGATACTTCTTCTTATTATCAGACTGCTTTAAAAATGTTCAAGGGCGCTGTGCTTCTGGAGCCTGACAGCACCATGGGGTACAGAGGCCTCGCTTACACTTACCTTAACATGGACAATGAAGACAGTGCCATCGCGCCTCTCCAAGTCCTGTGGCATAGAGATAAAGACGAAAATGCCGCGAAGCTCCTTGGAGAGATCTACTACGAAAAGGGACGTAATCTGAAATTGAAGTTCGAGAACGCCAACGCGGATAAAATTAAAATCGCTGAAGGTCTCGCGGCTCTAAAGACTGGAATCAGTAAGTATGATGTCACCTCCGATATCGGTCAGCCGGATGAGAAGGCTAGCGAGCCTGCGCGCAAAGTGAAGCAGGGTCGGAAGATGGTCGAGATCCCTTCCAGAGAGGTCTGGACATATAAGAAACTCGGCCTGACGCTCACCTTCCAGCCCGACACGCTTGCTGAAAAGAAAGTGGACTTTGTCTACAATCCGAACATCGATTCGACAGACTACAAACTTGCTTTCGCCGAATTTCAAAAGGGACTGGCTGTTTTGAGGCCGGCGAGTGAAATGTATCCGACCGATGCGAGCATCATGACGGTTCTTACGAACTGCTATATCGGAGCGGACATGACCCAGGAAGCAGCCGACGCGTTCAAGCTGGCCGCTGAGAAGAATCCTGACAACAAAGACTTTCAGTACAATTACGGAGTGATTCTCCTCCGGGCCAATAAATATCCGGAGGCGATTGCTGAGTTCGAGAAGACGCTGAAGATAGATCCGGAATATTGGAACGCCGTCTACAACATGGGCGCTTCCTACGTTAACTGGGGAGTCGAGATTCAGGACAACGCCTCCCAGAACAGCGACCCGGATTCGCTTCGCAAGGCCGTCAGCGCCAAGTTTGGGAAGGCGCTCCCATATCTTGAGAAGTTCTCTAGCTACAAGCCCGCGGATCCGAACATCTGGGATCTCCTTGGGAAAGTGTATGCTTATTTGAACGAGGTTAAGAAGGCACAGGACGCTATGCAGAAGGCAGACTCGCTCAGGAATTTACATTAAGAAATACGGAGTTTCATAGAACGGCCGCTGGACTGGCAAACCGCCGATCCAGCGGCTTTTTTTAATATTTTTTTTTGGAATAGAATGGTTTTGAACTTATTCTTAGAGGTATTTTTACACGATGAGGACAAGGCGGCAAGCGTGCGGAGCTATATCAATATTGCGACGTGTTACGGAACACCGTGCAAATTCAGGAGTTTATTATGCCAGAAGACAAAAACGTTCCACAGCAGATTAATATCGAGCTCGGCGACAAGGAGGCGGAAGGGATTTATTCAAACCTTGCGATCATTTCGCACTCCCCCGCGGAGTTTATCATAGACTTTACTAGGCTGCTGCCTGGAGTGCCAAAGGCCAAGGTGCACGCCAGAATAATAATGACGCCTCAGCATGCGAAGATGCTGCTAGGTGCGCTTCGCGAGAACGTCGAGAAGTATGAACGGACATTTGGTGAGATAAAAGTGTTCGCGGGCCCCGTCCCGCCGACCGCGCCTTTCGGCTTTCAGTCCCCAGGCGCGTAACAATTTTCTTTTAAGTGTTGGCAACGTTGTGTAACGAGGTTCTCTCGGCAAAAAGGACGCTTTAAGTAACGGCAGATTCTTCCGATGTAAAAGGAGTATAGCCGTATGCGTAAAGCTGTGACCCAAGACAATTATTCAATTACTGGGTTGTCTTAACTTTTCCGCGAGAGAGCAGCTCGTTGAGTGAATCCCATAACAATTAGAAGGAGTCCCCTATGAAGAAGGGAGTACCGTACGCCATATTTGTGGCGCTTCTCCTGACCATGGCCGGATGTTCGAAATACAAGGTGGCGTCTTTCGTGATGCCGACGTGGAACATGCAGCTATCAGCACCGATTTTCAATCGGACTTATACGCTTTTACAGATGATATCCAAGGACACACTCCAGGTATCAAACGGTGACACGACTTTCCTGTTGCCGAACTCCCAAACTCAAGTTTTCACTTTGCTAAGATCTCAGAACCTGAACGGCGTGTCGGTTGGGAGCAACCTGAAGATCGGCGCTGTGCCGCAGACTAACGTCGCCCAGAGCCCGAAGGATTTTACAATTACCAACCCGCCGTCCATCCACTACGCTTTGGTGAACCCAGGCATCGTGACGGGAACCGTTCCTTTCGTCCCCGCGATTCCAAAGCAGTCGGAGACGATCACACCGGCAGACGCATTTACTAACTTCAAGACCGCTACGCTTAAGAGCGGTGATTTGACGGTTACAATTCACAACGGTTATCCTTCGCCCATCGATTTCGTCAACGGACTCAATTTGATCGATGCTAACGGACAGCCCATCAATATCCCTGTTCCTAATAATTCCATAGGTGCAAACCAGACAGTTACTCTGCCGATTGTTTCGCTGGCCAACAGGACGCTTTCAGATCAACCTTCGGTCACGTTTACCGATAGTTCGAAAGGCTCGTCTTCGGCCGCAACGATACAATCCGATACTACGATATCATTCTCGGCCACTATGACGAATGTTCACGTGTCGTCTGCTAATGCCATAGTTCCCGCGCAGCCTGACATCGTAATCGACTCGAGCATCGTTATACAGGACGGCAACAAGGTCCAGACCGCATCTATCGATACCGGAAGCGTCAGCCTAACGGTGCGAAACAATTATAATATCAGTATACCGGTCAGTCTTACCATTCCCGGACTGACGCGGAACGGCGTGTCCCTCACGCGGAGCTTCACGCTAAGTCCAAAAGGAACTTCGGGAAGTATTTATTCGGCGCCAATATCTCTTAACGGTTATACTCTCAGCATGGCTAATCCCACGACCGGCGCCCCTTCCGATTCGCTAAGTTACAGCGTCACGGCCCAAATACCGGGATCGAACGGAAGCTACGTTAATATCGCGACGACCGATTCCATCAATGCTTCATTCCAACTTACCGGCCTTCAGCTTTCGTCTTTCACCGGCGAAGTTCATCTCGCGAATCCGATCAATATATCTCCCGACACGCAGAAGGTAGATCTTGGATCATTCACGTCGAAGTTCAACGGCGCGATCCTTTTCGGACCAGGGACGACGCTTCAGCTGAGAATAAACAGCATAGGTTTCCCTTGCGAGGCGCATATATCACTCATACCTACGAGCAGCGAGTATCTCTCTCTCCCTGCTGTCGATTCCGCGGTCGTGGATACCACCATTTATCCGAATCAGACAAACGTGATAACGCTCGGACAGAATTTCGTGAATGCCCTGAATCATTTCTCGGAAGTTCACAAGACGATTCCAGACAGGTTCATAATCAGCGGTTATGTAATCGTAAATCCGGGCGGTACCGCGATCGGGTCCGTGAAGAGCACCGACATGGTCAGCGGGAACGGAACGATAACGATGCCGTTAGACCTTGGAATAATCAACGCGCAGTATTCTGACACGACCAAGTCTGCCGTAATAACCGATTCGAGTACTTCCGCGAAACTCGATAATGTGGATAGTGGTAGCGTAGTCATCGAGGTGTGGAACGGTCTGCCGCTGCAGGTTACCATGAGCGGTCAGCTGATCGATACGACGACTCACGCCGTCGTGATGAATTTCCCGAGTGACAGCATTTATATTCCTGCTGCTCAAATCAACCCCGATGGTAGCGTGAAGGATTCTGTGTTCAGCAAGAACATTGTCTCACTGACTGCGGCGCAGGCCAGGGATCTCGGAAAGAGTTACATGAGATTCTTCTTCAGAGTCGAAACACCGCCGGGGGCGACCACGGTGCCGTTCAAGAAGGATAACGATATTTCCGTGAGGGTCTACGGCAATTTTGCCCTCAAGGTTGACAAAAACCTGACCGGAAAGTGAGGAGAGGGAAAATGAAGAGAATATTAGTCCTTACGGCCCTTTTCCTGCTTCCGTTGTTCAGCCTTCAGGCACAACAAATTGCGAGCAGCAGGCTCATCTCCATGGGCGGAGTTTCTACAGCGGTGTCTTCAGATGTGGACGCCATCGGCACAAATCCCGCGAATCTGCTGGCGAACTCGGGCGGCAAAGTTGTCGTCGAACTCGCTCCTATCAGTTTGAGAGCAGGCACTGATTTCTTGAGCCTTAATCTCTATAACAACTACTTTACCGGGACCGGCCAGGTAGACAGCGCTGGCAACAAGATCGGGAAGTATCTGACAGCGGCAGATAAGCAGAGTATACTCGACGCTTTTCCTGGCGGAGTCGGGACTGTGCTTACCGACGTGAATATTCGTGATTTGGGCGTATCGGTTAGGAACAATGATTTCGCTCTTGGCTTCTCAATCGACGACCGGATAGGCGCGCGCGCGACGGTTCCCAACTCATTCGTACTATTTGCTCTCAACGGGAATGCTCCCGGATCCAATTTCTCGTGGAACAACATTAGTTCGAAAGCGTGGTGGTACAGAAGCTATAACGCGGATTTTGCGATGAGTCTTCCGAATCCGATTGTGATTCCGAAGGACATCGCGAAGAATTTCAACGTCGGTATTGGAGTGAAGTACGTCACCGGTATCGCGTATGCCTCAGCGCAGTCGAACAACAGCTATCTGCAGACTGACTCCGCAAACTACGCATTTAACGTGGGGCTGGGATTCAACGGACTGCGTGCCGGGATATTAAGCAACGAGATATCAAAGGCGATGAAGAGCAATGTCGGCGACACGGTGACAAATTTCAATCCGTTTTCTCCTGCCGGTTCCGGATTTGGTTTTGATCTAGGCGGCTCGGCAAGGATTCTCGACTTTATTAAGGTCGGCGCGAGCTTCACAGATATCGGTAGCATATCGTGGACAAAGAATACAATAAGAACTTCCGGCGACACTTCTTTTACTTTTAACGGGTTTTCACCTGCCGAAGCCGGGGTTCCTAACGCGACAAGCAACGTCGACAGCCTGAATAACGCTTTCAAGAATTTCTTCAAGAACAGGGATTCCGTATCGTCTGGGTTCACTACTCCTCTTCCAACTCGCTTCAACCTCGGCGCAGCGGTAAATGTGGATGAGGTCTTCCCGTCGATACCTGGCCAGCTTACACTCGCGGTGGATTACCACCAGGGGCTTAACAACTCCCTCGGTAATTCAACAGTTCCCGAGCTTGACTTTGGAGCGGAGTGGAAGCCAGTGGGCGTTCTTCCGATAAGGACAGGCGTAGGATTCGGAGGCGCTTACGGTTTCCGATGGGCGCTAGGCATCGGCATCGATATGCCGTTCTGGGATATCGATCTTGGCGTTGGAACGTTCAATGACGTGGTCGCGTTCAATAGCGCAAAGAACCTCTCGGTGACACTAAGCTTTCTCAAGTTCAGATTCTGAAGTCGATCGTTATGTGTGAATTATCAAGAGCATCCCGGCTGTCCGGGATGCTCTTTTTTTATGCCTCAACACTTGATTACGCCTTCTGCGCTGGCTATACTAAGGCTGGTGAACGGTTAGTTCCTTAATGACAATTGCTGCCGACATATTCGACTTCCTGTTTGTTTTCCTACCTGTTGCTTCACTGACTCATCTCGCATTCAGGATAGGTCTATCCTACGGAAGATCTAAAGGGAGCCCAACGCTTTTTGCGGGGACCTCTGTCCTTACTTTTTCGTACCTCTCAAAAATTTACTTTGAGATTGTATTCGGCAGAGTGGACGCCTTCTGGTTTTTCATGCTCACTTTAGGAACAGCAGTCGGACTCGTACTAGCTCTTATCGGTGCGATGAAGGTAAGTTCATTCCTGTCGCCGAATCTGCCAGAGGCGACCGCGAGAAGTAAGAAAGCCGCGAGGATCAGCCAGCTCGCAGTTGTCATCTTTCTAATAGTTCTCATCCCTTCCTTCCTAAGTCTCAGCCGGCCTTTATACTGGAGACTAGGCGCGGTCTGCTATGTCATAAGGGAGGCGGCACTCTTCGGCGTCGTCATGTTTGCGGCAGAGCTGTATGGACTCGGCACTCAGAAACACGCAGTTCTGAAAGCGAAGTTAACTAGAGCTCTTGGCGCCTATTACCTTGTGGAGCCGGCGGTTTGGTTTGCCGCCGCAGGTCTGGCGGGCGGCTTAACATTGCAGCCCCGGCTAAGACTGTCTCTAAATGTTGTGGCTATGGCTGTGTCGGTGGCAGTGAGCTTCATGATCATCCGATTCATTCGAAGCCACTTGCCGGTAGTTCTAAAAAACGTAAAGACCACCTATGTAGACGCGCTCAGGGTAAGAGTCCTTCGCGATCTTTATCTGATTGGTGCCGGGCTAACAATATTCATTTTTGTGGTTCTCCTAATCGCGCAATCCCTTTACGAGGACCTGAGGACCGCGACGCTTCAGACTTACGCGCAATCTGGTCTGGCGATTGAAAAACTCGCGGCGGCGAGAGTTCGATCGTCATTACAGGATGTTGTCCTGCGTCTTCAGAGATCGGAGGAGGCTGCAGATCCAAGTATCGCGTTGGTCGATTTGAAACGCAGTAAACCATTTATTGAAGCAGTAGGCGACGCGGACAGCGCCAAATCGATCGGCCTTTTGTATGGGCCTCGATCAGCTGGTGTCGACACCCTCGTCTCCCGGCTCCTCGATGAAACGCAGCAGGAATCGAACGACAATGGTATCGAGATTACTTCCGGCAGGAGCGGCAAAAATCTGCAGTATCTTGTCGTGGTCAGATCTCAAAGCCGATACAGAGTCAGTAAGTACATGTTCGCCCTATTGGACGTCACGAGATTAATTTCCAGCAACGTATCAGGTCTTAACGACTTCGGCGCGCGTTTCCAGATGGTTTCTCCCGACCTGAGAATTATCTACTCCACCCAGAAGGATGAAATCGGAGAAAGCTTCCGTAACGCCGTACTTACGGACACCGAAATCAATCCGAGGAGTCTCTCGACAAGATTGGCTGAGTTGTCCGGTATGCGATTCGAAGGATACAAGATTCTTAGAGGACAAAGCAAAGCCGGAATGGGCGAATATTTCCTGCTCATTTCTACTCCGCTAAATTTCCAGGGATTCCGCGGCGCCATCGCTTTTATCCAGCCTGAAGAAAAGATATCTAGCCTGTACAAGCCGACGAATTCTCTCCTCCTTCTCGCCGGACTCTTAGTAGTCGGCTTGATGGGAGGCGGAATCATAATAATGTCCGTCGCGTTCAAGTGGTCAATGCGACTCGAGAAGGAGGTACAGGACAAGGTCTCAGAGCTTCGAGGTTCGGAGGATAAATACCGGAGAATCGTAGAGAATCCTTATGTCGGCAGCTTCATCATGGTCGACGACAGGTTGATTTTCGCAAACTCCAGACTTGCCGAGATACTTGAGACCGACGTCGACAGATTATCTGGTAGTGATCTTGCAGTTTTCATGGATGGCAAGGACCACGAAGCGCTCCTGAACGTTTTCAGCTCGATCTCCAAAGGCGAGAAGAATGGCGACCGCTGGCAGGTGAATGGCACTACGGCTTCGGGCCGGCGCGTCACACTTTCCGGATATTCAAGCCTCATTCATATTGGCAGCAAGATCGGCGTCCAATCCCTTGTCGTTGACAGCACAAGCGAATTTCGTGAGAAAGAGAAGCTCGAACAGTTCGAGCGTCTCGAGTCCATGGCCACTCTTGCGGCGGGCATCGCGCATGATTTCAACAATATCCTGCAGGTGGTGCTTGGGTCATCTCAACTTCTGCAGCGGAGATTGGAGAATACTGACCTGAGAAAATATGCCGACAATATTACCAATGTAGCGCTAAGAGGGAGCGATCTCTCGAAACGCCTTCTGACTTTCAGCCGGCAAAAAGGACTCGAACAAACGAAGGCCTTCGACATCAACGCGATAATTGTGGAATCACTTCCGCTGTTCGAAGAGACTTTCCCGCGTACTATCAAGATCGAGACGGAACTCCAGGATACTCCCATCTATGTCGAGGGAGATCAGAGCCAGATACAGCAGGTTATATTCAACCTCGCTGTCAACGCGAGAGATGCCATGCCTCATGGCGGAACACTGCTCATCAGGACCGAGACGCGCGAAGTCCTTCCTATGGAAGCTGATATTTACCAGGTCACTCCGGGCACATATGCTTACATAATGGTCAGGGATAACGGAGAAGGGATTTCTCCTGAACTCATGAGCAAGATATTCGAGCCTTTCTTCACGACGAAGCCGCCCGGGAAGGGCACCGGACTCGGGCTCAGCGTGGTCTACGGCATCGTGCGATCTCACAACGGTTTCCTGAAAGTTTACAGCGAAGTCAGAAAGGGCACCGTGTTTAGTATCTTCCTGCCGCCTACTTCGCCCAAGGAGATTAGTGAAACAGGAGAGGGCCAGCCGCAGCTTAACGAGCCGTACTCGACTTACGGCAGTCGCATCCTCTTTGTCGACGATGAAGCGGGCATAAGGGAGGCTGCGGAATTCTTGCTTGAACAGGCAGGGTACTCAGTAGTTACGGCCAAAGACGGGATGACCGCCCTCGAGATTTATCAAAACGAGTGGGAGGACATTAGTCTCGTCGTCCTTGATCTGAACATGCCGGAACTGTCGGGCAGGGAAGTCCTTGAGAATTTCACGATAATCAATCCCGATGTCCGTGTGCTCATTGCGACCGGATATATTACAGCTGAGGAGCGCGCAGGCCTGAAGGGAATCGTTGAGGTTATAGAGAAGCCTTTCGATTTCGATCAGCTCATCCAGAAGGTCAGAGCCGCGCTAGAGACTCCGAGCAGCGCGAAGACCTAATTCGCGTCACATCCCTAAAAGATTTCCAATAACATCTAAGTTGGTTGCCGGGTGGCAAGCTCTGCTTCGTTTTCTCATATAGGAGAAACAGAAGGAGCGTGGATTCCCAAAGACAATCATTTAATGAGCTTACGATATGTGGCGATCTTGCTTTATCCTTTGTGTGTGGTGCGTGATTCTCTTCATTTGTAAAGATGTACCGTTACCGGATTGCCGATATCCTTCCGTTTTAAGTCTCACCTTGATTATATTTTAAATCATGAGAGAAGAAGTCGCTACTGCAATTGATAGGCTGAACTCAAGGCGCGAAAGCGCGAAGAGTCTCCACGCATCCGGCGGAAAAGGTTCGGACGTATCCCTGGCTTTGACGGCCGCCGTCGATGAAGCTGTCGTCAGAGCCGTCGAAGAGGCCGGAAATCCTGATAACCTCTCCGCTGTCGCCGTCGGTGGATACGGTAGAGCGGAACTATGTCCACATTCCGATGTTGATATCCTCTTTATCGTGGGAAGCGGAATCGAGTCTAGTTTCCTGGCACAGCGCATCATGCATTTTCTGTGGGACATGGGACTTAACATAGGTCACTCGGTCCGCAATGTCGGACAGGTACTCCAGACTTACAAAGACGACCACGACAGTTGGGCGGCGACACTTGAATATCGATACGTGGCCGGGAGCCGAAAGCTTTTCGTGAAGCTTGAATCCGCGATCAGGGATTTTGTTTCGAAAAATACAGACAGAAGCTTTGTTAAGTCTACGCTCGACGGGATCCGCGTTCGACACAACAAATACGGCAAGTCAACGTCGCTTTTGGAACCGAACCTGAAGAAAAGCGCCGGTGGACTCCGTGATTTGCATGCGCTCCTGTGGATATACAGGGATATGTATCCCGATTTCCTTCCGGAGGTGGGTTATGAGCTGAAACAGCCGGCAATCCTGGATTTTCTCGCGAGACTATTCGATAAAGGTTACATAAACCAGCTTCAGTATAATCACACAAGCGAGGCCTTTGAGTTTATATTGCGCACGAGACAAAGCCTTCATTACCAGTCCGCAGGGCTGAACGACCTCCTCGATTTCGAGATTCAGAAAAAAGTCGCAGGCGAGATGGGATACGAAAGCGCCGATTATACCAAAGGCATCGAGAGCTTCATGCGTGACTACTTCAGGCATGCGCGGAAGATACTCAGGCTAAACCAGGTCCTGTCGGATAAAATGCGGGCCGTTCTGAAGCCGCATGGGGAGAGGATTGAAGCCAGAGATCTTGACGAATATTACGCGCTTGTCGGAGACCAGATTGCGTTCAGGCGCGAGGTTGCGACCGACCCGGTTGTCCTTTTCAGGGCTTTCAAACACAAGGCGGATACAGGACTTCACTTCGACGAGAATGTCCATGAAACCATAGCTCGCGAGCTGGAGAGCTTCAGCAAGCCCGAATTTCAAAGATCGGAAGAAGCGGCGGGAATCTTTAAATCGATTCTCGTTTCAGAGAAGAATATCGCTTTCACATTGAAATCGATGAATGAACTTGGAGTTCTCGGAAGGTACCTACCGGAGTTCGGCAAGTTGATCGGCTTCTTCCAGCATAACGTCTACCATTATTATACCGCAGACGAGCACACTCTTGCGGCAATCGAAAACCTCGAGAGCGTCGGAGAAAGTGACAGAGTGCTGGGTGAGCTCTTACTGGGCGTGAAGAGGCGCGACGCGCTTTATCTCGGCGTCCTGTTTCACGATATCGCGAAGCCTATCTCGATAAGCAAGCATGAGATAATCGGTGTAGACGTTGCCGAGAAGGCGCTGGGACGCATCGGCTTCGACGACATCATGGAGGATGTAGGTTTCCTTGTTCGCAACCACCTTAAGATGGAACAGATCGCGTTCCGACGAAACATCGGCGACCCAGAGACAGTTTACGGATTCACAAGGATTTTTACGAACGATGAGCAGCTAAAGATGCTCTACCTTCTGACGTATGCCGATCTCAGCGCTGTGAACCCGACAGTATGGACGAAGTGGAAAGCCCAGCTCCTGAACGAGCTGTTCAGGAAGTCCTACCAGATAGTAACGCAGGCGCTGGACAGGGAGGCCATCGAATCGCTCCAGGAGAAGCAACGACGCCAGAAGGAGAAAGCCATTATCAAGCAGATGCCTGCTGAAAAGGCTCAAACGATCCGGAGGCATTTCGGCGGAATCAAGAACGATCTTTATACCGTTGTATTCGAGGACAATGAGATCGTATCTCATATAGAGGCTATCGAGTCGGACTTCGTGAGCGCTCCGGCGGGAGTTACGGTACATGTAAATTTCAGTCGGAGCGATGAGCATACTGACGTTACCATTATCTCCCGCGACGCCCCGTTTCTCCTCTCCAAGTTTTGCTCTTCAATGAGCGCCAACGATGCAAACATCGTCGATGCCAGCATTTTCACGAGGGACGACGGCATAATCATCGACCGCTTTCGCGTCTTCGACAACATTACCAGGAAGAACCTTACAGACACGCAGATGGCGAAGATAGAGTCGGACCTCCGTGCGATCCTGTCGGGCGAAACCGATCCGGAAAAGCTGTTCGAGCGTCATAGGATGAAATGGCAAAGAAAGCTGAAGCACGAGGTGAACCCAAACGTGAAGGTCGCGGTTCAGACTTCCGAGACTAAGGATTTCACGTTGATCGAGGTGTTCGCCCCCGACTCCCTCGGTTTTCTATACAAGGTAACCTCTTCTATTTCTAAAGCGAAGCTTAACATACACTTTGCGAAAATTGCCACCAGAGTGGATGGCATTGTCGATACATTCTACATACTGCGGCAGGACGGCGCCAAACCATCCCAGGAAGAGCTTGACAGTGTCAGAGAGAATATTCTGGAAATCATACATGAATCGATCGACTCCGAGCTGATATTCAAGTGATCTCTCCCGAATCGTCGTGCCGGCCGGAAAGTCCGATAGGAGTATTCGACTCTGGTATCGGAGGACTCACCGTAGTGCGACAGCTTATAGAACTCCTTCCTCACGAAAACATCGTCTACTTCGGCGATACGGCACGGGTCCCATACGGCAACAAATCAGCCGAAGTCATCAGGGAATATGCTGTTCAGGACGCTAAGTTCCTGGTATCCAAAGGGGTTAAGATTATCGTCATAGCATGCAATACCGCCTCCGCGCTAGCAATGGACGTGGTGCACGCCTATTCTCCCGTTCCAACAATAGGCGTCATCGAGCCGACAGCGAAGGAAGCGGCTAAGCTTGCCGGTTCGAAAGGGGTCGGTGTCATCGGAACACTTTCCACGATCGGCTCGGAGGCTTACACTTCTGCGCTTCGGCGCATCGATTCGAAAAGCAGGATCATGACGCAAGCATGCCCGCTATTCGTGCCTCTGGCGGAAGAGGGAATGTTCGATCACCAGGTGACCGACCTTGTCGCCCGCGAATATCTCTCGCAGTTCACGGGGAAGGTCGACGTGATGATATTAGGTTGCACGCATTACCCTCTCCTTCGAGGAGCGATATCGCGTGTTCTCGGGAACGTGGTTTCTCTCGTCGACGCTGGCGAGGCAACCGCGAAATCCGTTTTTGAATTGCTATCTTCTTCTAAAATGCTTAACCCTCAGAAGTCCAAACCCCGCTACGAGTTCTATGTCAGCGACTTCCCGCAGAAGTTCAACGAGATAGCAGAGAGCTTTCTGGGGAGGAAGCTCGAGTTCGTGAGGAAGGTGCAGATATATTCAAACGGTGAAATCAGATGAAAGCTTGTCTGATGCGGCTCACTTTTAGTGAATGAAGTCGGCAATCAAGCGGGGCAGACCCGTTTCTTGAGAATAGTCGTATGGAGTTCTGTCTTGGCGAACAATCTTCTAGAGTTGTGGAATTCCCGTTCGTCTGCCCGAAAGTATTAATTAACCGTTTTGTCGTCAGCCGTTCTTTATGGACTGGGTCGTTTTTTCGTTCACGAGGTCAAGCTCGAAGAACATAGCGTCGGGCAGGGGATTAACACGGTATTGCGAAATCTCTTTGAATCCCAGCGACCTGTACAGCGCGATCGCCCCGGTCATACCGCTCACGGTGTCGAGTCGCATTTTCTTGTAACCTAGTTCCTTTGCTCCGGCAATGATCGTCTCTGCCATTCTCCTTCCGATTCTCCTCCCTCTGAACTCGGGGCGTATGTACAGCCTCTTCATCTCGCAGATATCCTGGTCAAGCTTTCTCAGCGCGACACAACCCGCCGGCCTCTTGCCAACTAACGCGACAAGGATACACCCGTCAGGTCTTGAATATTCGCCGGGAAGATGAGACACCTCCTCGTCAAAGTTCTGAAAGTCGAGGTCGAAGGGAAGAGACCTCTCGTACTCCAGGAAAAGATCTTTTGCGGCTAAAAGCAGGTTTTTCGAATCAGCTTCAAGTATTCGGGGCGTCTGTCTCACGGAAGGGATAACGTCTATGTGTTTAAGTTACTTAGCACCCCCTCTCTTCTTAAGAGAGGGGGTTAGGTGGTGAGTTCGCAATTATCGCACTATCCTCAAATTCGCGTACCTCACCATGAGCTGCTTCTTCTGGTTCGCGCCGAAGAGGACCACTACGCGCTCGTTGTCGCCCTTGCCCGACATCTCGATGACTTTCCCTTCGCCGAAGAACTGGTGCTCGACAATTGTCCCGATCCTTATATGAGGTGCGGCTGTGCGGTCCTTCTCGACATCCCGCGGGCGGGGCACTTCCTGTGCCATGGTGCCGATGCCTTCCAGCGAAGGGCGAAGCGAGTCGAAAGTCGAAGTCGTTTCCCAGATAGTTCGCTGCTGTGAAAGCCTTGTTGCATGTTCCTGGTCGAGGAGGTCGGACTCAATCTCGGCGAGGAAGCGTGACGGCGCCTGATATGAGAGCTTACCGAAACGGAACCTCTGCCTGGCGTAAGAAAGGTAGACCTTCTTTTGCGCGCGCGTTATCGCCACGTAGAAAAGCCGACGCTCCTCTTCGAGCTCATCCTGCTCCTTGGAGCCGAGAGGGAAGAGCCCTTCTTCAAGTCCGCTCACGAAGACGACCGGGAACTCCAGCCCCTTCGCAGCGTGGATCGTCATGAGCGTCACGGAGTTGCGCTTGGTATCCCATCGGTCGACGTCGGCAACGAGCGAAACTTCGGCGAGGAAGTCTTGAAGAGTTCCTTCCGGATTCTCTGTCTGAAACTCCGCGATGCCTCCCAAAAATTCCTGTATATTTTCCATCCTGTTTTGTGACTCGACGGTGTTCTCGTCTTTTAGACTTCTAATGAGTCCGAGTTCATCCGTGAGCGAACGAGATAGCTCGCCGACCGATAGCTCGTCCTTAAGCTTGTTGTATTTGTTGACGAGCCTGGCAAACTGCTTGAGCTGGTTTTTCTGGCGCGGCTGTATCTCGACTATCTCATCCACGCGTTCCACAATTGCGAGCAGCGGCTTCTGCTCTTTGGATGCGAAGCTCCGCACGTAGTCTATGGTAACGTCGCCGATCCCGCGCGCGGGGAAGTTGACAATTCTAAGGAACGACGCGTCGTCCTGCGGGTTCACTATGAGCTTAAGGTAGGCGAGTAAGTCCTTGATTTCTTTACGTTTATAGAATGCCACTCCGCCCACTATGATGTACGGAATGCCGCCCCGGTTAAACGCTTCTTCGAGCGAGCGTGACTGCGAGTTAGTACGGAAGAGGACCACGAAGTCTTTAAGCTGGAGTTTATCTTTTATGCTTTCGTCCCTGATTCGCTGGACGATCTTGTATCCTTCGTCGCGGTCGCTCTCGCATTCCATCACCGAAAGCCTGTCGCCTTCATGGTTCTCTGTCCAAAGTTCTTTGTCTAGCTTTCGCTGGTTGTGAACTATGACGGAATTTGCGGCTTTGAGTATCTTTCCGGTTGAGCGGTAATTCTGCTCGAGCCGTACCACCTTCGCGTCGGGGTAATCGGATTGAAAGTCGAGTATGTTCTGAAGGTCGGCTCCGCGCCAGGAGTAAATGCTCTGCGCGTCGTCGCCCACTACACATAGATTCCTGTGTATCTCCGCCAGGAGCTTGAGGAGCATGTACTGAGCGCGGTTAGTGTCCTGATACTCGTCTACGAGTATGAACCTGAACTTATTCTGGTATTTCTCCAGCGAGGCGCGGTCGCGATTGAATAGGACAATGGGCTTAATAAGAAGGTCGTCGAAATCCATCGAGTTGCTTTTCTTCAGCCGCTCTTCATAGGCGGCATAGACTTCCGCGGTCACCTGGTCAAGCCTGCTCTTGGCAGACTGTTCGAGTTGGGAAGGGAGGACGAGGTTGTTCTTTGACCTGCTAATCTGCCAGCGAATACCCGCGGGGGCAAAGACCTCTTCGGATAGATTGCGCTCGCGGAGTATTTGCTTAATAAGCTTCAGCGAGTCTTCCTCGTCGTAAATTGAGTAATTCGGTGTGTATCCGAGTTTGTCAGCTTCCATCCTCAATATCTTGCCGAATAGTGAGTGGAATGTCCCGATCCAGGAGCCGAATCTTCTCCCGTCGCCATGTTCCTCCATGCCGAGGAGTTTCTCTGTCCGAGTCTTCATCTCGCTTGCCGCCTTGTTGGTAAAGGTCAGGCAAAGGATGTTGTGCACGGGGACTCCAATCGAAACGAGATACGCGACGCGATACGTGAGGACTTTCGTCTTGCCGCTTCCGGCGCCAGCGAGGACGAGTTCCGGTCCCTCGACGGCTTTAACCGCGGAGAGCTGAGCTGGATTAAGGTCTCTTAGAAAATCAGTATTCATCTCTTGCCGGCTTTCCTCCTCGACAAGATCCTGTCGGCAAGGTTGAACTGCTCTTTCAATCTCTTGGAGCTTGTGCCGCCGTACACGTCATGGCCCTCCACAGATTTGTGCGGGTCGAATATCTTGTAATATTCGCTGTCGAATAGGGGAGAGATTGCTTTCAGCTCAGCAGTAGGGAATTCGCGAAGTCTCTTTCCCGTTTCCGTCCCGGCGAGGACAAGCCTTCCAACTACTTTGTGCGCTTCGCGGAAAGGCATTCCCTTTTCTACGAGATAGTCTGCGATATCGGTAGCATATATCGAGTCGTCAGTATTCCTCATGAGATTGGCGCGCTTAACCTTCAACGTGGAGATCACCCCGCTGAAGACCCTTAGTGAAGAAAAGAGCGTATCGACCGAGTCAAACATCGGTTCCTTGTCTTCCTGCAAATCTTTCGCGTAAGTCAGCGGCAGTCCCTTCTGAAGCGTGAGAAGGGAAGTCAGGTCGGAGATCGATCTGGCGACCTTGCCGCGGATGAGTTCAAGCGAGTCTGGATTCTTTTTTTGCGGCATCATGCTACTGCCGGTAGAATAGGTGTCATCGAGCTCGACGAACGCGAATTCAGTTGAGCTCCACATGATAAGGTCTTCGGCAAACCGGCTGAGATGGATGAGCGTCTGCGCCGCGACGAAAAGGAAGTCGGTGATGAAGCCGCGGTCGCTTACGGCGGCGATGCTGTTCGGCGAAAGCTCTGAGAAGCTAAGTTCTCTTTTGAGCAGGCTTCTATCGATCTTGACTGTTGATCCCGCTACGGCGCCGGATCCGAGCGGGAGTACGTCGATCCTCGCTTCGAGATCATTCAGCCGACGATAATCGTCTTCAAGCATGAAGAAGAGTGACATGAAATAATGGCCGAGTCTAATGAGCTGAGCCTGCTGAAGGTGCGTGTAGGACGGGAGTATGTCGTCACGGGTCGAGGCAGCGAGGTCCCGAACGGCGGATTGGAGTTCGCGTATCAGCACGCCGGCCTCAGCCGCCGCAGACTTCAGGAATATCCTCTCGTCGGTCGCGACCTGCTCGTTGCGGCTCCGGCCGGTGTGTATCTTCTTCCCTGTTTCGCCTACCTTCTCGACGAGTCTTCTCTCAATTGCGGTATGGATGTCTTCGTCCTCAGGTCTGAACCTGAATTTTCCACCCGAGAATTCTTTCCCGATCTCGCGGAGAGCTCTTGCCACATTTGTCTGCTGTTGTCTTGTAAAAATTCCCGCTTTTCCGAGCGCGGACGAGTAAGCCGTGCTCGCTTCTATTTCTTCCTTCCAGAGTCTCCTGTCGAATGGGAGCGAATCGTTGAATTCGCTCATCAATTTCGACACACCCTTTGTAAATCTACCGCCCCAAAGTTTTGGCATAACTAATTAAGCTCCTCAAAGAGTCCTTCGGACAAGTTCCAAATCCCAAATTCCAAACAATCTTCAAAAGTTAAATTAACAGATCCCATTGCCAGCAGCCCCTTTTAAAATTTCCCTTTGTTCTTGGGGGGCGTTCTTGTTTGGGCATTGGAACTTGCAGTTTGGAACTTATTTTAAGGGAGTTAAAACTTTCTTGTTTGATTTAATGTCTTTTTCGAAAAGTTCATGGAATGCGTTCCAGACTTTTCCAGGCTTGCCGTCTCCGATTGTCCGCCCGTCATATTTTACGACCGGCGCGACGAAAAAGGAAGTGCTGAAGAATAGGATTTCCGAAGCGTTGTACGCGTCAGAAAGCGGGATGTTTTCGACGCTGACTCCCGTTATGACTTTCTTCTTTTTCAGCAGCTCTGCCATCTCGAGAGCGCGGACGAGAGTTGTGCCGCGTAAAATTTTCTCGGGAGGCGGGACGCGAAGCACGCCATCCCTTCCGACTACGGCGACGTTCTTGTTAGATCCTTCGGTGATATTTCCTGAAGCGTCGACTGCGATAGCGGAATCAGCTTCGCTCCGTCTCGCGGCGAGTTCCATCATGGCGTTTGAAAGATAATCGACGGATTTCACCTGCGGCGATAAAGGCGACTTCATTTGGGTCGGGCTCGTCGCAGCGACCATTCCTGTCTTGAAATACCGCTCCGGCGCCGGTGAAAACTTACCGATCAGGATGTAAAGGTTCGGCGCTATAGCCTCGTGAGGATAAACGCTCATGCTTCCGTGACCGCGTGAGAGAAAGAAACGGGCAATGAAATTCTTCCTGCCGGATTCGATCCCGAGCTTCACCACAAGTCTCTTCATCTCATCGCGGGAAAACGGCGGAACTACGCCAATTGCATTCGCGGAGAAGTAAAATCTTTCGATGTGCCTGTCTAGCAAATAATAGTTGCCGTTTAAACAGAGCGCGTTGTCGAAGACTCCATCGCCGCGATGGACTAAGTGGTCGTCTATCGGGACGGACATTAAAAGGCGGTTACGAGTGTAACCGCCCAAATAAGTCGAATAGTAGAGGAAGAAGTCGTCTTCGGTTTGCAGCTTCGCCTGCACTTCTTCAGGCTTCACCTCACGAAGGTCGAGCTTCATTCCTTCGGCTTCCCATGCACTTCCGATGCGACTTTCATTGAAAGCCCGAATAGGTCGATGAATCCTTCAGCTTTCTTCTGATCGTATACTTCATCCTGCGAGAAGGTCGCAAGGTCTTCTCGATAAAGCGAATAGGGGCTCTTAACGCCGGCGGCGCTAATGCTTCCTTTGTATAGCTTCAGCCTCACGGTTCCGGTGACGTACTTCTGCGTGGATTCAACGAACGCGTCGATTGCCTCGCGAAGCGGCGTATACCACTGACCGTTATACACGAGTTCGGCGTAACGCTGAGCGACGATGTCCTTATAGTGAAGGGTATCTTTATCGAGTATGATGTGCTCTAACTCGCTGTGCGCGGCGTAAAGGATGGTTCCGCCTGGGGTCTCGTAGACGCCTCTTGATTTCATGCCGACGAGACGGTTCTCGACAAGGTCGACGCGTCCGATGGCATTCGCCGCGCCGATTCTATTGAGCCTCTCAACCAGTGTCACGGCATCGTACTTCTTCCCGTCGATGGCCACCGGAACACCTCGTTTGAACTCGATCTGGACAAAAGTTGGCTTGTTCGGAGCTTTTTCCGGCGAAACCGTTCGTACGAACATGTCGCTCTTCGGTTCATTCCAGGGGTTCTCAAGCTCGCCACCCTCGTGACTGAGGTGCCAAAGGTTTCCATCACGACTGTAAATCTTCTTGAGTGTCGCCTTTATCGGGACGTTGTGCTCGTCGGCGTACCTTATGGCGTCTTCGCGAGAGCGGATGTCCCATTCGCGCCACGGGGCGATGACCTTAAGCTTAGGTGCGAAGACCTTGTAAGTCAGTTCAAACCTGACCTGATCGTTTCCCTTGCCGGTGCAGCCGTGGGCGAGGGCATCGGCCCCCTCCTTCAGGGCAATCTTCGCCTGATATTTGGCGATTAACGGTCTTGCGATCGAGGTACCGAGGAGATACTTCCTCTCGTATACCGCGTTTGCTTTGATCATCGTAAAAAGAAATTTCTCGACGAATTCTTTCCTGAGATCGAGTATATAGAACTTGTCCGCGCCGGTTTTCTTAGCCTTTTTATCGAGCCCGCGCAGTTCTTCATCGCCCTGGCCTATGTTAGCGGCATATGCAATCACCTGGCATCCATATTTATCCTTCAGGTAAGGAATTATTATAGATGTATCCAATCCTCCCGAGTAGGCGAGGACCACTTTCTTCACTTTCGACAATTCAATTACTCCTGTTTTGGAACTAAAATTTACAAAAACCTGAGTTGATTTAGTATTAAGAGTGAAAAAAAATTAAGGTGAAATTCGTTTTAGATGCTTGACAAAAATGCTTGTTTCAGTTAAACTTAGGTCGATGAAAATATGCAAAGGAGGTAGAAAATGAGAAAATTGCCGGGTGTAATCCTGAGCCTCATTGTAACGTCCATTTTGCTTGCTGGATGTACTAAATATGCGGATCAGAGTCAGATGCAGCAGCTTTCGGACCTGAAGAACGAAATTGCGACATTGCAGCAGCAGATACAGACCGCTGATCAGCAGAAGGCTGATTTACAGAAACAGGTTGCAGACAAGAAGGAACAGATCAAGAAACTTGAAAACGACGAGCAGCTTCTTAATCAGAGACTGCAGTCGCAACAGAATTCCAATTCAAACTGACAAGGAGCCATAGATGAAACGTTTATCCGTTTTGGCAGTTGTCGCGATGTTATTCGCGATTTCCTCTGTGGCTTCCGCACAGCAGGAAAAAATGAAGTACGCGGATTGGCAGGCCGAGATGACATCTTTGACCGCCAAGCGCGACTCATTGAAAAACGTGTTGAGTCAGCTTAACACTGAGATAGCCAACTTGAAGAGCGAATTGGCCAGCCTCGACCAGCAGTACCAGGGACAGTGGAATAAGTATCTTGGAATGCTTGGAACCGACGAGGCGGGTTATAAAGCTTTCGGCCTAGCTCTCCAGAACATGCAGTCCCAGATAAACAATTATATGTCGATGTCCGATCAGGACCTCTGCGCGCAGCGTAAGGATGTTGAAGCGCTGGGAGCCCGGATCGACTCGATGAAGACCAGCAAGTTAGCCCTCGCACAGCAGTATTATAACGAGGTGCAGACGCTGGTTAACGACTATGCTCAGTTGAAGGCCCGCCTGGCTAACTGCTCGACGGCTATGACTTACACGGTCGGTACCTGGGCACGTAACAGAGATTGCCTCTGGAACATTGCCAAGAAGTCCTCGATTTACAACGATCCCTGGAGATGGCCGAAGATCTACATGGCCAACAGGAATCAGATCAAGAATCCTGATTTGATCTACCCGAAGGAAGTGCTGAAGATTCCGGAAAACGCTCCTCTGACTGATAAGGAGAGAGCTGCCGCGCGTGCCTACTATGCAAGAAAGGCGCGCATGCAGAAGATGTCGGCGCAACCCTCGAAGTAAGTAAGTACTAGTACGAAAAGTTCGTTAAGTTTCAATAGCGCTCCCGCCTCGCTTAATAAGCAGACGGGAGCGTTTTGTTTTCCTACTTTTTATTCCTACCGGAAGTGTCAATGGAAATTGTCGAGAAACGGATAAGGATTTCGGGCGTCGACCCGCTTTCACTCCTCGGCATAAATGACTCGAATCTCCAGATTATCTCCGACAGGTTCGACGCAAACATCGTCGTTCGTGGCGACAACATCACCATAAAGGGTGAGGAGGAAGAGACTGCACGCGTCGAAAAGGTTTTCAAGGAACTGATGTACGTTCTCGACAAAACCGGTGTCCTTAGGCCGGATGATGTCGTGACAGTGGTCGAGCTCGTTTCGGGAGAAGCCGATTCGTCAGGCGGAGGCGAAAACGGAACCGCTGGGCAGGATTCAAACAAAGATGTTGTGGTCCTTTCCGCTCGGAACGACCTGATAAAGCCAAAAACTCCCGGCCAGAGACAGCTCGTCAGGGCAGTTCAGAAGAACGACGTTGTATTCGCGGTGGGTCCGGCGGGGACGGGCAAGACCTATCTTGCCGTCGCGATGGCTGTGGCGGCGTTGAGGAATAAAGAAGTGCAGAAGATCGTGCTCACGCGCCCTGCGGTAGAGGCCGGTGAAAGTCTGGGATTTCTTCCGGGTGATTTGAAGGAGAAGGTCATCCCTTACCTTCGTCCGCTTTACGATGCGCTCGACGATATGCTCCCGCAGGATAAGCTGAAGCTGTACGTTGAAAAAAATGTCATCGAGATAGCTCCGCTCGCTTACATGCGAGGAAGGACGCTCTCCAATGCCTTCGTCATTCTCGACGAAGCTCAGAACGCGTCTGCGATGCAGATGAAGATGTTCCTTACGAGGCTTGGCATCAATTCTAAGGCGATTATAACGGGCGACATAACTCAGATTGACTTGCCTCAGAAGAGCCTCAGTGGCCTTGTCGAGATACAGAAAGTACTGAAAAGCGTCGAAGGCATCAGCTTCGTTTACCTTGAGAAGACGGATGTCGTCAGGCACAAACTCGTGAAGGATATCATCGACGCGTACGAAAAATACAACAGCTGGGACGGCAAAGACTAATTCCAAATGAATAAATTGCGGGGGGCGGATTGCGTAGTTTGTCCGAATTCACAGGCACCCGTCGTCGGCGTCTTCTCCCGCATTTGCAAATCCTTTACCGGTCAATTCGGCCCCGATTCGCTTATTGACGACAGAACATTTGGCGGAAGGGCATATTCCTACTCTGTTCGTATTGGAACGACATCCGCTTGTCGGGTCCACCTCTCCAAATAAATCTCAAAAAACAATCCTATGAGCAAGGTCTTGCAATGATAAAAAAGGTCGCGGCAACTATAGTGATGCTTTATTCCCTGAACGCTTTCGCCGGGAATAGAGTGCTTATCGTGTACGAAGGCAAAGATGCCCAGAGCAATCCGGCAAAAGGAGACGCCCTCCAGCTGTACCAGCTCCTCGGCCATTTCGATCTCCGCAAGAAAGTGGTCGCGGCCGACGATTACCGCCCGGGGGAGTGCAACGGTTTCGATTACGTCTTCTTCAATGGGTTCAGTCCTAATTGCCAGCCGCCGGATAAATTTCTCGATGACGCGTTCAATTATAAGGGAACGCTCGTCTGGCTGAATACCGGTATAATTGCGTTCAACGCGCGTCACAATCTAGCGGAAAAGTACGGGTTTATTCCGGAGAGGTATGACTCTACGCTCGGGTTTGACGCGGTAGTCCCAACTGACCGGGATTTCAGGTTCGACAAGGGGGACAACTACCTAACGATGATGACGATAACAAACGGCAGTAAAGTCAAGGTACTTGCGAACGCTTACGCGCCTCATCATGTCGTCTCGCCATATGCCATTCATTCCGGCAATCTTTATCTCTTCGGTGATTCGCCATTCTCGTACATCGGGCCGACAGACAGGTACATCTTCTTTGCCGAGAAGCTCCACGATATTCTTCACCAGGAGCATCCTGAGTTTCACTCGGCAATGATCCGCATAGAAGACGTTGACCCTACCGAGGACCCAAACAGCATTAGAAGGATTACGGATCTGCTATACGGCGAGCACGTCCCGTTCCTGATTGCCGTCGTGCCATTTTATGTCGATCCGGCAAACAACGTCCGTATCTCCCTTTCGGACAAGCCTGATATGGTGGACGCGCTTCGATACGCCGAAGAGCATGGGGCGACCGTCGTCATGCACGGAGTCACTCATCAGTATCACGGCGTAACAGATAATGATTATGAATTCTGGGACAGCGCGCTGAACAGGCCTATAGCCAACGATAATGCTGGCTACGTTGAACAGAAGCTTGAGACCGGGGTAGAGGAACTGATGCGAAACGGCGTTTACCCGCTTGCCTGGGAGACGCCCCATTACGGCGCCTCAGATATCGATTACGCCGCGATATCAAAGGTGTTTTCTACTGCGGTCGAGCAACGCACTGTCTTGAACAATCTCGATTACAGTCAGTACTTTCCTTATGTCATTCAAAAAGACTTGTTCGGTGAAAGGATCGTCCCCGAGAATACCGGCTACGTCCCTTATGGCCCGCCTGAAGAGGAGGAGAAGGGAGTCCAGGATATACTCGCGGCAGCCAAGGCTAATCTATACGTTAGAGACGGCTACGCTACAGCGTTCTTCCATCCGTTCATGCCGATTCATCTCCTCAAGGAAATTGTCGAGGGCACCAAAGCGCTCGGCTATACGTACGTCAGTCTGCGCGACAGCAGCAATGTGGTGAGGCTTCCCGATAGGGTCGTTTTGTCAGGCACGGATTCGTTTAAGATTTCAATTGAGGACGAATATCTCAAACAAGTATATCTGAATGAAAAGGGAGAAAGAGCTGAAAGAGAGATAACTCCTAAGAGAGTCACGGAGACGTTCAGGAAGAGCGTCAGTCTGAAAAAAGGTTGGATCTACGCGGCTGAGCCCATAGAGTACAGGGAGAAGGACCTGACCTTGCTGGACAAAGTAATGATAGGAGCCAAGAGTGTTTGGAGAAGTTTTTTTCCAAAAAAGAAGAAGATTACTCCGGCAGTCGCGGGCATACTTTGGGATTCGACTGCGACTGGCGGCGCGAAGCTTGACGAAGAGAGTTTTGCGGCGGCGCTCAGGAGCGTGGGCATACCCACCGACACGCTTACACCGGGTGGCCTCGACAGCCTGAACCCGTATAACCTTCTGATCGTCCCGTACACCGTCGCGGACAATCTTCCTGATTCTCTTTACGAGACACTCGAGAAGTTTGTCTCGTCGGGTGGGAGTTTGGTCACGGATTCGAAGAATCCTCTCGCGGTTGATTTCGGAGTTAAGTTCAGTCAAAACGTCATGCGGCTCGAGAAAGTAAGGGACCGAATGTTTCCTGAACAGCTCCTGAGCTGGGGAAACTTCGAGACTGTCCACCGGATCGATGTCGAGGAAAACGATCAGGTAATCTGCTCGAACGATTTGAACGACGCGCCGGTAGCCATAGCAAGAAACTACGGGCGAGGCAAAATCATCGTGATGAGCGCGCGATTCGACCCCGTGACGGGGGGAGGCTACGCCAGATTCCCGTATTTCATCGAATGGATCAAGAATTATTTCCAGCTTTACCCGACATTGAGACGGGACAACCTCGATATGTTCTTCGATCCGGGGTTAAGGTCAACGTCGCACATAAGCGTCGAATCTCTTGTAAAGGACTGGGCAGCAAAAGGTATTAGGGTGATTCAGGTTGCCGGATGGCACGAATATCCCAAATATACTTACGATTACGACAGGTTGATCAGGTTGTGCCATGCTTATGGAATTGCCGTGTACGCGTGGCTGGAACCACCACAGATAAACAAGAAGTTTTACGATGAGCATCCGCAATGGCACGAGAAGAATTACAAAGGACAGGACGTGCGCCCCGACTGGCGCTATCCCGTCGCGCTTGCCGATCCTGCCTGCTTGCGCGCGGCATCTGACTGGACTTACAAGTTCCTTACCTCCCATGATTGGGACGGGGTGAACATATCCGAGCTCTATTTCGGTGGGGAGGGGGCGCCTGCTGATCCGAAATTGCTTACCCCTTTCGATATGAGCGTGCGCGTCAAGTTCAGGAAGGAATACGGCTTCGATCCCGTCCAACTCTTCCAGCAGAACTCTACGCACTATTACAAGACCTCGCCGCAGGACTGGAAGAGCTTCGTCGACTTCCGCGCTTCTTTGGTAACGAGCCTGACCTCGCATTTCATAGATGTAGCCAGGGACGCCTTCAGCAGCAAACCTGGCGCCCAGATAATACTGACCGCGATGGATCAGAAAACATTCCCGAATCTCCGAACCTCTCTCGGAGTGGATATGAACCAGATTCTTCAACTCCGAAAAAATTATCCTTTCATTTTAAACGTTGAAGACCCGGAGGTAAGCTGGAACTCAGACCCGAGACGTTATGTGACGATAGGGAACACGTACAAGAAATTGCTGGGAGCGGATTCTTCAGATTTGATGATAGACCTGAACATACTGGAATTTCGGCGTTCCAATTACAATGGAGTATTTCCCACGAAGATGCCGACAGGAATCGAGAGCTATCTGCTTGTGAATTCTGCCTTGCAGGCCGCTCCGCGCATAGCTATCTATTGCGAGGCAACGGCATTACCTCAGGACATTGCCGATTTTCCTTACGCGGCTACGCCGCAAGCTAATTTCGAGGCGTCGAACGGCGGTTTCAGCGTCGACGCGCCGTACTCGACATGCATGAGGCTCAGCAATGATGTGGCTGAAGTATCGGTGGACGGCCGGATAGAATATCCTTACCAACCCGGCTGCTTCTCGATCCCAGCGGGGGATCATTTTGTTAAGATTGTCAAAACGGATGTCAACCCGTTTGAAAGCGGACTTATGCATTCACATATAGAAGCGGCGTCGTGTAATATCCTGAGCGAGCGGACATTTCAACGCGGAGTAGAGTTCACTTACTCTTCAATGGGCAGATCCGCTGTTTCTTTCGAGAAGATGCCGTACGCAGTTCTCATAGACGATCATGAAATCCCGTTTGCAGTCTCGCGAGAGGAACAACATTACGGCATCATTCTGCCGCCAGGCCAGCATAAAGCGCTTGTGGTTTTGGAAAGCACTGTATCTTATGGGATCGACATGACGAGCCTGTGGTCATCCGCACTTATAGCGATCTTCGGCTCGATCGCCGGGGGGATTCTGGTACTCCTTTATTTTGTGCTCAAGTTCAGAAGAAGGACAGTCGCGCATGTATGATTTTTTCACGACACTCCTTGGGGCGCTGTTCGTTCTTTCGGTGATATTTATATGGTTCATGATCGCTTATCAGCTCGTCCTGACGATAGCCGGCTTCTTTCACAACTGGGCGTCTGCCAAGGAAAAACTAGCTATCGACAACATGACTCATTTCGAAAGCCCGCGAGTCTGTATCCTCATCCCCGCTCACAACGAAGAGACGGTCATCCAGAGAACCTTGGACGCAATGGTGAAGTTGGATTACCCGGCTGACAAGCTGGAGATCCTAGTCATCAACGATGGCTCTTCGGACAGGACGGGGGAGATAGTCGAGTCGATGTCGAAACAGGACCGAAGGGTTCGATGCTACAACGTGCCCGAAGGCGAAGGGGGTAAGGGGAAATCACGAGCGCTGAACCTTGGCTTGAAGCAAACCGATGCCGAGGTGATAGCTGTTTATGACGCAGACAACCAGCCACTTCCTGACGCGTTGAAATACCTTGTTGCGGAACTTCTCCTGCATCCTGATCTCGGCGCCGTGCTCGGTAACTTCAGAACCATTAACAAAGACAGGACCTGGCTCACTCGTTTCGTCAGCATTGAGACGATGAGTTTTCAGGCGATACTGCAGGCTGGAAGATGGGCGATGTTTAAGGTGGCAACGCTGCCGGGGACGAACTTCGTGATATGGAAGCATCTCGTGGATGATCTCAACGGCTGGGACGAGGATGCCATTACAGAAGACTCTGAGTTGAGCATCAGGGTTTACATGAAAGGTTACAAAATCAAATACATACCGTTTGCAGTAACGCTTGAACAGGAGCCGGAGACGCTTCCGGTTTGGACGAAACAGCGAACCAGATGGGTCCGGGGCAACAACTATGTTGTGACGAAATTCATGAGAGAGATAACGCAATTCCAAAACAAGTTCCTCGCATTCGAAGTCCTCTATCTACTCTCGCTTTATTACGTGTTCCTCTTTGCAATCGGCGTCAGCGATTTAATATTTTTATTGAGCGTCACGCATTTGGTCGCGATTCCGCTTCCGGGTCCGTACACTACTGTTTGGGTACTGGCGGTCGTACTCTTCATCCTGGAAATAATCCTAGTATTGTCGTATGAGGGAATGGACACGCCGAGGAATTTCTTCCTCGTGTTCCTGATGTATTTCACCTACTGTCAGTTCTGGATATACGTGGTCGGGAGGGCGATCTATCTTGATTATATAAAGAGGGAGAAGCGCACATGGTCAAAGACGGTGCGCTTTCAACTCGATGATGGCGCGAAAGGAAAGAAGAAGTAAAACTGCTACGAGCGCTGTGTCTGGCAGGCAGGGCATATCCCGTAGAAGTCGATCCTTAAGTCCTGAACGACATATCCACGCGGAAGTTTAAAGTCGGGCGTGACCCTTGCCTCATCTATATCGAATATCCCTTTGCAGGATTTGCAGATGAAATGGAAGTGCTCCTCTTTGTTCGCGTCGAACCTCAGTTGTCCATCGCATATCACCTCGCTGATTTCACCCGACTCAGCGAGAAGGTTAAGGTTCCTGTAGACCGTCGCAAGGCTGATGTTTGGAAGCTCCTTGCGTACCTCGTGAAAAACCCAGTCGGCAGTGGGATGCGACTTGGTGGAGCGGACTATGTCCAGCACCTTTTCCCTCTGCCTGCTCCGCTTCCTTCGGAGGGATCCTTCGGATTGTTGAGTGTCGTTCAGCATGAGATTTAGCCTCTATTTGTAAATGCCTCTCTAAATCCAGACATTTACCGAGCTGTCTTCGGTAATGTCGCGGTGGAGTGCGCGCCGTAATCTCTCATTGAGAGGGGTTTCTGCTTTGTAATTCTTGTGCCTGATAATAAGCGATACGGGGACCGAAGGGTCGGCGAGGATGCTTGTCTCTCCCAGGGAAAATTTGAACCTAACATATTGGACGGCGCTGATCCTGTCGTCGGTGGCGTGCCCTTCTTCGAAGACTGCGGGAATCAACTTCTCTCCCATTTTCATATACACCGAATCTTTGTTCAACCCGACGAGCGAATCGAGGACGGGTTTGATCTTCGATTGTTCATCGACTTCAACAAAGAGTGTTGCGGTAAGCTCGTTATCACGCGGGATGAGCTCGTTGTAAGTCTCCACTTCATCCTTGATCTTTTCGTCATCGACTATTCTTTCGACACGCATCATCTCTTCGATCTGGAAGGTGACAGTGTACCTATTTTCAAAAGTGAGAGTTACCATCTCGCCTATTTTGAGTCTCCGGAGGTTCTTCATTTCGATGATCCTCTGGCGGAAGTCGTTTCGTATCTTCTCGTAGTCTATAATGTTCTTGATTTCACTGAATTCTATGGGTTTCACTCTTGTCTTGCTCCTGTTCGATCTGTTCTGATAATATGCCCGCCTTCTTAGCGGGAGAGCGTGCGTTCACTGATCGCGATCTCTCTCTCGGCTTTCCGGAAGGTCCGTATCAAGCCTTTGGATCCTTCTCCATTCCGTAAGCGTCTCTCAGTATCTGTATCGGATGACGCGGCTTAGCGCCAGAGCCCTTCTCGATTTGCAGCTGCGCGAGCGGGCAATCGCTTGCTGCTGCCCCTCCGTCCCTGAATTTCTCGAACAGCGGCTCGCCTACTTCGAGTGACATCTTGAAGTTCTCCTTCTTCAGGCTCCAGGTCCCGTCATGGCCCGAACATTTGGCAACTACATCGACCTCGGTGTCTGGGATAAACTGCAGGACATCGCGTGATTTGAAGCCGATGTTCTGGGCCTTCAGGTGGCAGGGAAGATGATATGTGATTTTCCCCTGCGGATTCTTGAACTCCTTGGAGAGCTTTCCTTCCTTGTTGAGTTTGGCAAGATATTCCATCATGTCGAACGTGTGCGAAGCCACCAGTTTCGCGTCCGTGTCGTCGGAGAGCATCGGGTACTCCTGTTTCATCAGGTAGCTGCAGCTCGGTCCCGGTGAGACTACGTCGTATCCATTCTTGACATAGCCGGCGAGCTGGCGAAGATTGTAGGCCGCGTGCTTCTTTGCGTTATCGATGTCGCCTCCATCGAGGTAAGGCATACCGCAGCATTTCTGCGGAGGCACTTCAACATGTACGCCATTTTTTTCAAGCACCTGTATCGCCGCCTTGCCGGTATCGGTGTCGTTGTAATTCACCGAGCAAGTATGAAAAAACACGACTTTCGGAGAGTCAGTGTTTGGAGTCTCCGGCTTTCTATGCTTCTTGTACCATGAAGTAAAAGTTTGGCTCGTGTACTTTGGCAGGTTTCTGTCGCGGTGAATGCCGATCGTCTTTTCCATCAGGATCCTGAACAGCTTGCTCTCGAGCGTCCAGTTGACGATTGGCGCCGCCTTTGTCGAAACGGTTCCAAGGAGATCGGTTCTGCTCAGCATTTGGTCCTGGAGAGTCACGCCGCTCTTCTTCGCTTCGATCGCTTTGCCTCTCAACATGTGGCGGGGAAAATCGAGCATGTAGCTGTGCGGCGGCGTGTAAGGGCATTTCGGGAAACAAAGCTTGCAGTCGTAACAAAGGTCCACAACTTTCTTCGTGTCTTCATCGGTGAGTTTATTCATCTCGCCGTCAAGCTCATCGATTCGCTTAAAGAGGACATCGAAGGATGGGCACAGGTTAAAGCAAAGCCTGCAGCCGTTACAGATATCGAATATGCGTGCCGTCTCTTTGGCGTACGATTCTGTCTCGTAAAAATCTTTTGCGTTGAAATCAAATGCCATTTTCAGACCCCTTGTTTCCACAAATTATGATCCAATATCATGCGTGCGAAAGAACGGCCCGCGGAGCCCGCTTACGTTTTCCAAAGAGGGCCCCGGCAGACCTTTCTGATTTACTTCCCGAGAGTATCGAGAGCCTTTTGGAACCTGCCTGCGTGGGACTTTTCTGCGCGGGCGAGGGTTTCGAACCAGGTCGCAATTTCGTCGAAGCCTTCTTCTCTCGCCGTCTTCGCGAAACCCGGGTACATCTCGGTGTACTCGTATGTTTCACCCGTCACGGCTGAATTTAGGTTGGCTTTCGTATCGCCGACCGGAACGTTAGTAACCGGGTCGCCAACTTCCTTCAGGAAGTCGAAGTGTCCGAACGCGTGCCCTGTTTCGCCTTCGGCCGTGTCGCGGAACACGCCTGCTACGTCGGGATAACCTTCGATGTCGGCATGACGAGCGAAATAGAGATAACGACGATTCGCCTGTGATTCTCCGGCGAAGCCCTCTTTCAAGTTATTGTAGGTCTTCGATCCCTTCAATTGTTTTGCCATCTTATCTTCCTCCTTTTTGGTTATGATAATAGGAATTGTTCCTATCATGTTAGCTTATACATTTTGAAATGTCAAGAGAAAAAGAGACCTTATTCCTTCAACAGAAGGAAATTTTGCGTTATGGAAAAGGCAGTGGTGTCACTATCGGGCGGCATCGATTCCAGTACGCTTCTTCATTGGGCGATGAGGCGTTACAATGTCGTGGCGTTGACGTTTGATTATGGTTCCAAGCATGCCGAGCGGGAGCAAGCCGCGGCGAAAGAAATTGCGGCCCTGGCGGGGGCCGAGCACATTCTAACCAGACTTCCGTTTGTAAACGAACTTTTCAAGTCTGATCTGCTTCAGAGTGGTGGGGAGATACCCGAAGGCCATTACGAGAATTCTTCGATGAAGAGCACCGTCGTCCCGTTTCGGAACGGCATAATGCTTTCAATCGCAGCAGGGTTCGCGGAATCTGTCGGAGCCGCTACGGTCCTGTATGCCGCTCATGCGGGCGACCATGCGATATATCCGGATTGCCGTCCGGAATTCCTTAAGGCGATGTCTGAAGCCGCGAGGGCAGGTACATATATGAATGTTAAAATCGAAGATCCGTTTGTAGACCTGCATAAAAAAGATATAGTTCTCCTGGGGCATGAGCTGCGAGTTCCATTTGAGATTACCTATTCTTGTTACAAAGGCGGGAGCCTCCATTGTGGCAGATGCGGAACGTGTGTCGAGCGGAGAGAGGCCTTCAGATTAGCCGGCGTTCATGATCCAACGAAGTACGCGGGTTGAGCCTTGAGCCGGATTGGCGTTGAAATGAAAGAAGCCGCTTCCCATATTTAGCTGAAATGGGAGGAGGCGGGCATGCTGAAATTCCTGAAGTGGGTTCTATGGGCGGCTATCGCGGCAAGTTTAATCCTTGTTCTCTGTGGCGTGTATATTGGGAGACTTAACTTTGGACCATATTTCGTATCGGGAAAAGGAAAGCTTGTCGAGAGTCGCTTGATCGTTTCTGGAACCGACAGTCTTTTCAAGCGCGGTTGGCTGACACTAGTCAGCGATGCCGGTAGGAAGGTAGATTGCGGACTTTTGGTACCGGCTGGTAACGATGCGGGGCGACGCTATCCTGTCATGATTCTCCTGGGAGGTAAGGCAACGGGTAAGCACGCGATAGATTATGTTCTCAATATCCGTAACGTGATAGTTGCTGCTCCGGACTATCCTTACACTCTCAGAGAGTCGTACACTCTGGGCCGATTTGTCGCTGATATACCTGAGATGCGCGAGGCTGCGCTGGGCATGGTTCCTTCCATCATGATGCTTACAGACTATCTCTGGCAGCGTCCCGATGTCGACACGACTAAACTCGTTCTTCTCGGCTACAGCTTCGGAGCCCCGTTCGTTCCGTGTGTTGCCACTTATGACCGGCGGGCTGCCGCAGCGGCTATGGTTTTTGGCGGGGGAGATCTTAGAGCTCTGATCTATCACAACGTTCGCCGTTATCGGGGGGCGTTTGTGAGCAGGCTTTTGAGCCTTGCGGGGGGTGTCTTGCTGAGCCCTCTGGAGCCTCTTCGCTACGCGAAGGCGATTTCACCAATGCCTCTCATCATGATAAACGGATCTCAAGACGAACAGATACCGAGACAGTACGCTGAAAAATTTTACTCGGAAGCGGGTCAGCCGAAGCGGATCGTCTGGATGGAATCTAGGCACGTTAACCCGCGCAATGTTGATTTGACTGAAAGGATAGTAGCCGCTTTGAAAGTCGAGCTCTCCAGGATAAACATTTTGACTGACACAAATTGATGATTGAAGGGTGGAGCGGACCGTTTCTTCCTCTAAGCGGGGAATTTTCGTCGATATCACTTTTGAACGAATCATTGAAATCCACCATCAGGGAAGGATTACTTTTCCGGGCAGACAAGGATTACGAGGAGTCTTGCAGACTGAACAACTCAAGGACCTGTTTGCGGCTTTCCATTTTAAGAGACTGCTCTTCTCACACAGGGGAGCCCATTTCCCACAATCGCCCCCTACGTTTGAATTTCGCCCAAATCACAGCTAAATTGATTAAAAACAGAGTGTAATGACAGGAAAAGAACTCCTACAAATACTAAAAGACAGAATCCTCGTTTTTGACGGCGCGACCGGCACAAGCCTCCAAACACAGAACCTCACGGCGGAAGATTTTGGCGGTGAACATCTGATGGGGTGTAACGAGTACCTGAACATTTCGAAACCGGAAGCTCCGGAAAAAGTCCACCGTGGCTTTCTCGACGTCGGAGTGGACGTCGTTGAGACAAATTCATTCGGGGCGACACCTATCGTGCTGGCCGAATACGGTATCTCGAACATGTCGTATGAGATAAACAAACGTGCCGCGGAAATCGCGAGAAAGTGCGCCGACGAGTATTCGACAGGTGAACGCAGGCGCTATGTCGCTGGATCGATGGGACCTACCACTAAGCTGCCTTCGCTCGGCCATATCGAGTTCGACGCCATGCGCGATTCGTACAAGGTTCAGGTGAAGGGGCTTGTCGACGGAGGCGCTGACCTTCTCATCATTGAAACGTGCCAGGACCTATTGCAGACAAAGGCAGCGTTGGCTGCCGTTTATGAGTACACCCAGGAAAGCTCCAGGGAAATCGCGGTAATTGTCTCGATCACGATCGAGACAATGGGAACAATGCTCATGGGTACTGAGGTTTCGGCGGCGCTAACCGCTATTGAACCGTACGACATCGTGACGGTCTTCGGTATGAACTGCGCTACCGGTCCGAAGGAGATGGAGGAAAACGTCCGCTATCTATGCGAAAACTCGCCGAAGCCAGTTTTCGTGATGCCGAACGCCGGTCTTCCTGAGAATATCGGCGGACAGGCATGTTACAACCTGAAACCTGACGAGCTTGAGTTTTGGATGACCCGGTATGTAAAGGAATTCGGAGCTAGCATTATCGGCGGGTGTTGCGGGACGACACCTGAGCACATAACCAGACTCGTAAAAATCGCGTCCAGCGTGAAACCAAAGAAACGCGAATTCTCCTACACGTCCGCCGTATCATCGATATATTCAAGCGTTTCGCTTCATCTCGATCCGCCTCCAGTGATTGTCGGAGAAAGGTGCAACGCCAACGGGTCGAAGAAGTTTAAGGAGCTTCTCCTCGCGGAGGACTATGACGGCATGGTACAGCTCGCGAAGGAACAGATGAAGGAAGGGGCGCACATTCTAGACCTTTGTGTCGCGTACGTCGGGAGGGATGAAGTCCGCGACATGCGCGAAGTGATGAAGAGGTTCAACACCCAGGTCGCTTTGCCTTTGATGATCGATTCCACCGAATACCAGGTTATAGAAGAGGCGCTGAAGAGGTACGCTGGGAGAGCCATCATCAACTCGATAAACCTGGAAGACGGCGAGGAGCGGATGAAGAGGGTGCTCCCGCTTTGCAGGAAATACGGCGCGGCTGTGGTGGCTTTGACCATAGACGAATCGGGCATGGCGAAGACCCGAGAGAAAAAATTTGAAGTGGCCAAGCGTATTCGGGATCTGGCGGTCAACAAATACGGGATGAGAGAGCAAGATTTGATATTCGATACGCTGACTTTCACGCTCGGTTCCGGCGATGAGGAATTCAGGAAAGCCGGTATCGAGACGATCGAAGCGATTAAGCTCATAAAAACCGAATTCCCGGCGGCCTACACGCTCCTTGGCGTGTCGAACACCTCGTTTGGCTTGAACGCGCACGCGCGTCACGTTTTGAATTCCGTTTTCCTATATTATGCGATTGAGAAAGGGCTCGACCTTGCGATCGTCAACGCACAGAAGATCACGCCCCTTTACAAGATAGATGAGCGCGGGAGGGAGATCTGCAGGGAATTGATTTTTGACGAGCGGAAGTTTGCCGACGCTTCTGCCGGAGAGGCGGTGCAAGGGTGATGGCTGAACTGAAATGCGTATATGATCCGCTGGTGGAGTTGATGAACTTTTACGCGGCGGCGAAGTCCGGTCCGGCGAAAGACGTTGACGAGGAATCGTTAAGTCTCGAAGATAAGCTGAAGAGAAGGATCATCGACGGCGACAGGATCGGAATCGGCGACGACCTGAAAAAAGCTCTCGAGCAGTATTCTCCCCTTCAGATCATAAATGAAGTATTGCTGGACGGCATGCGCGCCGTGGGTGAACTGTTCGGAAGCGGTCAGATGCAGCTTCCGTTCGTATTGCAGTCAGCGGAAACGATGAAGGCCGCGGTTAAGTATCTCGAGCCTTTCATGGAGAAAGTCGAGGGAGCACAGAAGGGGACGATAGTCCTTGCGACTGTGAAGGGTGACGTCCACGACATCGGGAAAAACTTGGTTGACATTATCCTGACGAACAACGGTTACAAGGTTATTAACCTCGGCATCAAGGTGCCGATTGAGCAGATTATTGAAGCCGCTGAGGGCAGCGATGCTGACGCCATCGGTATGAGCGGTCTGCTGGTGAAGTCGACCGTGGTCATGAAGGAGAACCTTGAATTGATGGAGCAGCGCGGGATCAATATACCGGTGGTACTTGGCGGCGCAGCCCTCACGAGAAGATATGTCGAGCAGGATCTCCGTAAGGTTTACAGAGGCTATTTATCCTACGCCAACGACGCGTTCGCCGGACTCCATTTCATGGAAGACATCAAGTCCGGGAAAGTCGATGTTGCGGAAATTACGAACGCGACGACATCGTCGACTTCGTTGAACAAGACCCTCGAGCTGAACAGGAAAGTGGCAGGCAGAGAAGAGCAGGTCATCGTTCAATCAAGAAGCAAGGTGAAGACCGATGTCGATATGCCGGTTCCGCCATTTTATGGTACGGCGGTCGTGACGGATATCAAGCTAGAGAAGATATGGGAATACCTCAACGAGGTCGCTCTTATCCGCGGCCAATGGCAGTTTTCGAAAAAGGGGAAAACTGAAGAAGAGTACGACAAGATATTGAAGTCCGATGTTTATCCGGCGCTTGAGGAAGAAAAGCTGAAGGTGAAACGCGAGCGGCTATTCGAGCCTAAAGTGGTTTATGGCTATTTCCCCTGTCAATCGTCAGGTAACGATCTGATCGTCTACCGGCCCGCTTCCGACGAAGATCCATGTTCCAAATGGAGCGGGGTCAAGCCCCACAACGCGAGAATGAGTGATCTGAGAGAGTGGGTCAGGTTCACTTTCCCGCGTCAAAGGGACGATCGGTTCCTGTGCATCTCGGATTATTTCAGATCGGTAGAATCCGGTGAGCTCGATGTGATTGCCTTGCAGGCAGTGACCATAGGGGCAAAGGCGAGCGAATCCACCAAGAGACTGTTCGATGCTGGCAACTATCAGGAATACCTTTACCTGCACGGACTCAGTGTCGAGAGCGCGGAAGCGCTCGCTGAATATTGGCACAAGATAGTCCGAACGGAGCTCGGGATAGTAGGGAACGATGCCAAAGAAATCAAGAGGCTCTTCTCACAGGGTTACCAGGGATCGCGCTATTCGTTCGGTTATCCCGCGTGTCCGAACATCGAAGACCAGGCGCGACTGTTCGAAATTCTGAGGCCGGAAAGGGCGGGGATCACTTTGACGGAGGAATATCAGCTGGTGCCTGAACAGAGCACGACTGCCATAGTGGTACACCATCCCGAAGCCAAGTATTTCAATATCAAGTAACATCGAGCATGCTGAAAAATCTCTCGATAAAGAATTATGCCCTGATAGACGAGCTCGAAGTCGAGTTCGGAACGGGGTTGAATATCATTACCGGCGAGACTGGCGCGGGGAAGTCCATCATAATCGACGCGCTTAACCTGATCCTCGGAGAACGAGCGGCGCAGGATGAAGTAAGAAGCGGCGCCGACAAGAGCGTCGTCGAGGGAGTTTTCACGATTTCTGGGAACAAGAAAGTCCGGCGACTTCTCGATGCGGCGGAGATAGAAGCGGATGAGGAAATAATCGTACGCAGGGAAGTTAGCGCGAAGGGGCAGAGCCGCGCCTTCGTGAATGACACGCCAGTTCCCGTCGCGCAGCTGAAAGAACTCGGCGATTACTTGGTCGACCTTCATGGGCAGCATGAGCACCAGTCGCTCCTCCGCGCGGAGACTCATATCGATCTCCTTGATGATTTCGGCGGACTCGATAACCTGATCAAGAATTTCAGGATCGCATACGACGGGCTGAACTCCGAGCTCGCTGAAATGAAAGAGCTTATATCGAGGAGAGAGGCGCTTAAGGAAAAACGCGAGCTTTACGCTTTCCAGATAAAAGAGATCGACGCGGTGAATCCGGAGCCGGGCGAGGTCGACCGGCTCGAGTCGGAGCTGAAAATACTCGAGAACTCAGAGAAGCTCTACGAAGTCACGATGAAGCTGTACGAGCTGCTCTATGACAGCGAGAGCTCCATTCACGACCAGCTCGTCATGGTGCGTAACCAGCTGGAGGATCTGTCGGACATAGACAAATCTTTCGAGCCGCTTAAGGCGGACGGTGAGACTGCCAAAGCGATAGTGGATGAAATAACGAGGTCCGTGCAGAGCTACAGCAGCAAGATCGATTTCAATCCGGAGCGGCTCGAAGAAATCAGGGAGAGACTCGGCGTGCTCTCCATGTTCAGGAAGAAGTATGGAGGCTCGCTGGAAGCGGCCATCGAATATCGGGAAAAGATAGGTAAGGAGTTTCAGCTCGCGGAGAATTTCGATGAGGCCATCGGAAATCTCGAAAAGAATGTGGAGCGCCAAAGGCAAGAGCTTTCTGAGATTGCGGAGAGACTTTCCTCGAAGAGAAGGGAAGTCGCTGAGCGGGTCATGAGAAGTATCGTCGGAGTGCTCGCGGAAATAGGGATCGAAAACGCGAAGTTCGAAATAGAGATAAAGAACAGGCGCTTTGACGGAAACGGGGCGGAGATCAGGCCTCTTGTCAGGCTCGGCCGCGATTTTTATGAGACTAACGAAAAGGGTTTCGATTTCGTGGAATTCTTCATCTCTACGAACGTAGGCGAGGAGCCGAGGCCGCTTGCGAAGGTGGCTTCGGGCGGAGAAATATCCAGGATCATGCTCGCGTTGAAGACTATTCTCGCGAAGAGCGACCGCCTGCCGCTCCTGGTGTTTGACGAAATTGATACCGGCATCAGCGGAAGGATCGGAAGTAAAGTCGGAAAAAGCCTGAAGAGTCTCTCCAAATTTCATCAGATCATAGCGATCACGCACCTCCCCCAGATTGCCGGGATGGCGGACGTGCATTTCAAGGTCGAGAAGGGGGTCAAGGGGAAGCGCGCCGTCACAAGCGTGTCGCGACTCAGTGAAGACGAACGTGTCCTGGAAGTTGCGCGCCTCCTTAGCGGTGAGGACGTGACCCAAGCCAGCATATCCGGCGCAAAGGAGCTTATCGGAATCAAATGAAGACTGAGATCTATCTCTTTAATTCACTCACGAGGCAGAAGGAAAAATTTTTCCCGGTTGCAGAAGGGCGGGTGGGCATATATGTCTGCGGTCCAACCGTCTACAACCATTCTCACATCGGGCACGGCAAGAGTTATGTCTCGTTCGATGCTATAGTGCGGTTCTTTCGATTTGTCGGGTACAAAGTCCTCTACGTGCAGAATATCACGGACGTCGGTCATCTTACGGACAATGCCGACCAAGGGGACGACAAGATCGAGAAGGAAGCGAAGCGGGACAAGATTAATCCGATGGAGATTGTCGAGACTTTCATGCGAAGTTATTTTGAGGACATGGACAGGCTCGGTGTTATCAGGCCGGACATTTCTCCAAGGGCGACCGGCCATATAGTGGAACAAATTGAACTTACAAAGAAACTCATTAAGCGCGGTTACGCTTACGAAGCGGGTGGCAACGTCTACTTCAACGTATCAAAGTTTCCTGAATATGGAAGGCTTTCCGGCAAGAGAGTGGAAGATCTTGTGGCTGGGGCGCGCATAGACGTGCGAAGCGACAAGAAGAACCCCGCTGATTTCGCGCTCTGGAAGAAGGCTGAAGCAGGCCATATCATGAGATGGCCCTCACCATGGGGTGACGGCTTCCCGGGATGGCATTTGGAGTGCTCGACCATGAGCATGAAGTACCTCGGTGAATCTTTCGATATTCACGGCGGCGGTCTTGACAACCAGTTTCCGCACCACGAGTGCGAGATCGCGCAGAGCGAGGCGGCGACAGGCAGGCCTTTTGTTAAGTACTGGTTGCACAACAACATGGTGACCGTCAACGGAACGAAGATGAGTAAGTCGCTTGGCAACTTCGTAACTCTCAAGGATGCGTTCAAGAAATTTGATCCAATTACCGTAAGGTTCTTTGTTCTCCAGAGCCACTACAGAAGTCCTCTCGATTATTCGGATGATGCTGTGGAGGGAGCAGGGAAAGGACTAGACAGGCTTAAGAATGTGATGCGTGAGCTGCTCGACCTTGCGGGAGACAAGAGAGGCGAGGTCGACTTTGCATCCCTTCCGGAAGAGCCGATCAATCTTCGACGGTACTATAACGAATGGCTCGCCGCAATGGCGGATGACTTTAACACTCCCGGCGCTATCGCTGCCATTTTTGAAATGCTTAAGGATATTAACACCTCGATCGGCTCCGGTAATGCGATGACGTCAGAGTTTGCGGCGCTGACTTATTCTTTCATTGATGTCCTCGCCGGAGACGTTCTCGGGATACTTCCCACCGATGATAATCGCTCTGCCGGAAAAAGCATCGAATCGGATCTTGTAAATCTGTTTATCGGACTTCGATCCGATGCGCGGAAGGGGCGGGATTTCAAGCTCGCAGATTCGATCAGGTCTGAACTGCAGAGCATGGGCGTAATCCTCGAAGACAAGAAGGATGGAACAACCACTTTCAAGATTGTAAGGTGAAAAGACGAGAAGAGCCTTCGGTTCCACCTGTAGACGATCAAGGCTGACAAAACGTTCCGACTTACTTATATTGCAGTTAACAGGTATGGAAAAACCGGAGGCGTGGCTGCCGGAATAAGATTCCAGCAGGCCGTTCACAATGGCGACATCAGGTAACTTTACGATCCAAAGGTCCTTTATAGTCACTGGTTAAGGGAGGAGCAATGAGCTCGACGAAGATCATAGCTGGCGGATATGGCTTTCTGTGCGATGAAGAAAATAGAAACGGCTTCCTAAATATCGCCGTCCGTTCCAATCTTGTCCTGGAAGTATCAAAGGATTTGGACGGGCTGAGGCGGAAATATCCTGAAGCAGAGATGGTCGACGCGTCGAATAAGATCATCCTCCCAACTCTCTTCAATGCGCATTTCCACCCGGAGTCACTCATCACCCGGTTCGTGGAATCGCGCATCCCGATTTCACAGTGGACATCTGGTGATCTTCTTCATCTCGAGGCGGCTCTCGATTCGCAGGACGAGAGTTTTTATGAAAGGATGTATCACCTCACATTTTTCAGCGCCCTCCAGAGCGGTGTGGCAACTGTCGCTTTTTCGGTGATAGGAGATGAGCCGGGCGCAAGAGGCATGTTTTCCGCCGTCAAACTCACAGGCGTCGATGCCGTGGCATTCGCTGAAAGCGAACAGCAGATAAGCTTCTTGAGGAGAATCGTGGACCGGCATTTGAAGTCGGGTGTGTTCGTCCCGTATCAGAAGGACCTGACCCTTTTCGGTCTGAGCGCAGTGGCAAGGAACAACGCCGATTCTCCGGGCTGGATCATGACCCATGCAGATGAAGATCCGGCAGACACACTGACCACGAAGTCAAATTTTAATTCGGGCATCATTCATCTTCTTAGGAAAAGCAAGATACTTAGCAGCTCCACGATACTCGTCGGATTAAACGGGACTCCCGGGGCCTCTCTAAAGATCGCAAAATCTTCCGGGGCAAAAATCGTAATCATCCCGCAGAACCTCAACGCGCAGACCTTCAAGTCGATCAGAAATATATATCGGCATTTCGCCGTCGGTTCAAACTGGGAAACGCCGGGATTGTTCTTGCAAATGAAGCGGCTCCTCGAACTTGGATGTGAACCGGAAGAGGTCTTGATGAGCGTTACGCGTTCAGGGGGGGAACTTTTCAATATGGGCTCCAAGCTCGGGAGTATTGAGAGCGGAAAGGTCGCGAGTTTGGCTTTCATAGACGCTACCAAGCTGTCAGCGAGAAGACTCGAGATAATGCCTGCCGACTCGGCCGTGACGGCATTCATAGAGGACTATTCCGACTCTGATGTCTCCGACGTCATGCTGGACGGAGAATTCGTTTACAAAGATCGGAAGCTCCTCCTTTACGACACCGGTGAGCTGCTTAACGAGGAGAAAGATCTGATCAAGATACTGAGCGGTCAGACCGAAAGTGTCGCTCCTACTGTGGAGCCCAAGTCTCCGGCATTGAGAACTCAGGAGATGAATGTTGAGAGTGTTAATGAAGTTGAACAAGGATCGAAGAAAGTAGAACTTCCGAAGAACATACGAAAGGTATTCGGCGAAGATGAATTCTAAAAGGAGATTGAAATGAGATTGAAAGCCCTTCTGTTCGTATTTCTGACATCGTCGGTAGTGTTTGCTCAAAATGTAAATGGGAGCGCAGGAACGGCTGCAGGCGTCGAGTCGCAGTATCTCGTCGACATGCCGACTGCCGGAATTCTGCACAACGGCATGATAGAAATGGGCGTGAACTTCTACGAGAATAGTGGTGTCCTTGTGTCGCTCGAAGCGGGGGCTTTCAACCGTCTCACGTTCGGTCTGAGTTATGGAGGTACAAATGTCATCGGCTCCGGTCCGGTAGATTGGAACAATCTTCCTGGCGTGAACGTCCGATTCAGGCTCATTGACGAGACGACGGATTTTCCCGCCATAACGTTCGGGTACGACTCTCAGGGAAAGGACGCGTACCTTTCGCAGTACAACCGCTATTTATATAAATCGCCTGGTTTTTTCGCGGTTGCCTCGAAATACTTCAATATGCTGGGGTACCTTGGCATTCACGGCGGAATCAACTATTCGTTGGAAAACGGTGACGGGAACAAGAACATTAACTTCTTCGTCGGCGCCGATAAGACGATAGGCCGCGATATTTCCGTCGTCGCCGAATATAATTTTGGAATGAACGATAATTACCCTGATGTTTCCATGTTGTCAGACCCGGGACCCGGCTACCTTAACGCGGGCGTCAAGTGGAGTGTGGGAAACGGTTTTACAGTCGAGTTCGATTATAAAAACATCCTTAATCTTCGGAAAACAGGAAGCCTGAGGACCATACGGATAGAATACGCTCAGTCGATGTAGCGGCACTCTTGAAAACGTCAAAAATCGATTAAGATTAATTAATATTAAGGGCTACAGAAAAACCTTGCGTCGCTTTCCTTTGTTATAGAAATTGAAGCGAGGTTATTAGATGATGATTGCGATTCTTATGTCGGCCTTCTTATCGACTGGAAAAGTCGGCGGCGACACGCTTAGCACACGGGGCCTTGCGAAAGACTTCGAGAAGTTTTATCACCCGCCTGCAATATTTCTGAATCAATCTCAGAATGCGATGTGGGAAAGAAATCTTATGCCCCTGATCTTCGTCTCTCCATTCGGGACCGGTTCTTTCCTTTATCGGTACTACGGTCAATCTACGAGTCGTGGGTCAGAAACTGTGTCTGGTGGGATTAAGCGTAACGACGAGAATTCGCGTCGAAAAAAATGAGGTGATTGCCATGAAAACAAAATTGGCGACTTTGACACTTTCGCTTTTGGTTGTTCTCGGAATGTCGGGCTGTTACACCGAGTTTGCGACCACAGGCGGAAACTACGGCGGCTACGGGTCTTCATACAATTCCAGTAGCTCCGATACTTCTCAATACGGCTACAGTCCAACATACTATGACTCAACCGGTACTCCGCAGGTAAATCCCAACTACCAAAGCAATGAATATGGCTACGGTACTTTCGGGATGGGTGGTTACGGGTTCGGGAATCCCTGGCCCTATTACAATTCCGGTTTCTTTGGCCCGTCTTATGGGTACTACCCCGGTTGGACCTACAGCATGTTTTATCCAAGCTCAGCATGGTATCCGATGAATTCATGGTCATTAGGGTTTGGGCTAAATTCATGGTATGGCGGCCCATTCTCATACGGTGGCCTTGCCGGCTGGGGGAATTGGGATTGGAACTACTACTCGTTAGGCTACATGGGTGGATACTACCCGTATAATTCTTATTATGGAGGCTACTATCCATACTCAGGATATTATCCATACTACTCTTACTACGGTGCAGCCGGTGTCGGTTATCCCGCGAGGACGAGAGACATAGGCGGTACACGTATGGGTCGTGGCTATGGCCAGGGTGAAGTAGTTCAATCCGGTGGCGCGACCGGGGCCGCTGTTGGTACAGCCAGCGGCGTAAGAGGAGAGACTGTAAATGCTAGCGGTTCCTCAGTAACCAGAACGAGAACCGGAGGGTCAGAAAACCCGGTGGGCGGATATGGTACCGCCGGTAACATAAATAACCGTCAGAGAGTACGCGAGCGCGTCCCGCGATACGCCCCGGCTTCACAGGGAAATCCGAATTCCGCTCCATCACCGGCGCAGCGTGGCAGGGCCAGCTATGCGCCGGCATCTCAGCAGAATCCGAATTCTGCTCCGAATGCGCAGCCGCAACAGCCAAACCAGCAACCCCCCGTGAGGCAGCGCGCTCCGAATTATACGCCTCCGCCGAGAAACAATTCAAATCCGGCCCCGAACTCTCAGCCACAACAGCCGAGTCCGCAACCACAGCCGCGAGTTCGCGAACAGGCGCCACAGTATAATCCGCCGCCTCAATACAATCCGCCTCCACAGTACAATCCGCCGCCGCAGTATAACCCGCCGCCACAGTACAACCCTCCTCCGCAGGCGCCACCGCCGAGGATCAGGCATGAGTATTCTTCGTACAACTTAGGAGCAATTCGCGCTCAGGCTTCGCAGGCCGCTCAAGAGATTAGAGCGATCAGGCAGCGTTTCAACTATGTTCCGCCGGTACAAATAGCACGCGCCAATCAGATGCCGAGTTTCAGGGAGAATGCGCCTCGTTTTGAGTACCGCACCGCTTCGGCATCACCGGTAATGAGAGCGTCAGCTCCGTCCGCACCCCCATCAAGGGGTGCGGGCTCAAGCGGCGGAGCCAGAGCGCGCCACTGATACTGCTCTTTGATATGGCCGGCAAATGCGACTGATCGCGCAGGCATCGGCCGGCAGAATTCTGTTGAATGATCTCTAAAGTGTCCACTAACTAGGCGGTATTAGTATGAAAAGCAGACTATTGGTATTATTTTCTTCCCTGTTCCTGATTTCCTTCAACGCTTTTGCTCAATATCCTGAAGATGCGCTTAGATTGGCCGAGAGCGGTTATGGTGTCAGTGCTAAATCAGTCGCCATGGGAGGTGCTATGACTGGATTGGCGCAAGGTTTTGATGCGACTTACTTCAACCCTGCTGGATTGGCCCAATCCAGACAATCCCAGCTTCAGTTTGGACTAAATTTTCTCGGCTATACCGATAATTCCACCTACCTCGGAAACAACAATTCGCTTTCAAGTTCGCAAACGGATCTTTCCAGTCTAGGGTTGGTATATCCTTTCCCGACCACCAGAGGGAGTTTCGTGATCGCGTTTGGCTATAATCATGGTCCCGATTATAACGCGGCACTCGGTGTTAGTGGCTTCAATCCCAACAGTTCTATCATACCTTCGCTTTATTATCCGGGAGATACGCTCGCGGATATAGCCTATATGGATTTTCTCGAGAACACGAATCAACAGCCATACGTGAGTGGCAATGTCAATCAGAGCGGGAACGTCTATACCTCAGGCGGACTGAACAATTGGCTCGCCGCTGCAGGTTTGGATATCGGCCCCGGCTTTTCACTCGGATTGACATTGAATCTGATTAGTGGGCAGTACAAGTATATCCAGAATTTTCAGGAAACAGGAGTCTCTGGTAATAGTTACAATTCTACGGAATTCACATCGTTTGCCTTGAAGAATGAGGATAATCAGAGCATCAACGGGTGGAATGCGAAATTGGGCATGATGTATCGGCTACATGACTCGGGGGGTAACACGATCGCAAGATTTGGCGCGACTATAGAGTTCCCGACTCTCCTCACGATCAACGATAACTTCAGCTCAAGTGGCACCGCGACGTTCGCGGCAGGCCTGCTCGGTCCCGCAGGTTCTTACTCATATGCTACAAGCAACGGTTATGGACAGAGTGAATCTCCATATCCCGGTCCCACACTCCAGTACGATGTAACGACTCCTTTCAAGTTTTCGCTTGGCGTATCGGGCGGTACCGCTCAACTCCAGGCCGCGGCCGATATTCAATATGTCGATTGGACTCAGTTGAGCTTCAGTAATTTCAATCTGCCATCGAATCAGAGTCCGTCCAGCACCCTTAATGCACAGATCAAGCAACAATACCGCGCTACCACCAGCATCAGGGCCGGAATCGAATATGCGCTGACAAATCCAAACTATTCGCTCCTGGTGCCATACTTAAGAGCGGGCGTCGGATACTTGCCTTCTCCGTATAGCGGCGATGGGTCTTCTCAGGCTCAGAAGCTTGTCAGCGGGGGAATAGGCGTGAAGATTCAAAACAGCATAGAGCTTGATGTGGCATATCAATACGATTTTTGGAATACTACGAGTCAGCTTTATCCGAGCACCGTCATAAATGGCATCACGTACGCATCGCAAAGCACGAGCAACGAAAAGATCACCAACACGAATTTTCTGTTCACGTTCAAGTATGATTTCTGATACGCATGATTCTCACGGAGGTGTGATATGATACGCAGGACGAGCCTACTCCTCTCTTTTTTGTTTATCGTCGCCACCAGTTCAGCTCAGGCACAATTGCTTGGGAGAGAGAGAGCCACAGATAACGTTGGTTATGGCATTAGTTCGTTAGGGGCCGCACCGGCCACGGGACAAGATTTCTTGTCCGCCGGGTCTTCTCAGTTCACAAGACCCCAAGGCGCGATCGCGGCCCCTGAGTATTCACCGGTGTTGATGAACGCCACCTCGCTCGGTGCCGGGGCAGTCGGCAGTTTCCCATTGCACAACGATATGTTTCTCAGGATTTCACTCATTAGTCTTTACGAGCCTGTCTCAACTTTCGGGGCGGTTCCTTCGTCGCAGGGTGTGTTGATGCCGGTCGAACTAGGCGTCAGAGTTCCGTTCATGAGTTCGAGGCTGAACACGCTTGGGTACACACTTTACGGAGAAGGTTCAGCAGGAATGCTCTTCGGTTGGGCCTTTCCGACGAGCGGGTCATTTCTGAATTATTCACTCCCATATTCAAGGTTTACCACGGGAGCTTCGGCGTATCTCGGTATCGGCAATTCTCTTCGACTCGCCAGGTTCGTTGGATTGTATTTGAATGGAGGAGTAGGATACTACAACTTCTTCTCCACTTCGTTTATGCCTCAGACGAGATATGTCGTACCTTCCGTCTCTGTAGGATTCATGTTTAACTTTACACAAGGGTAAATCGCCGGATATCTACTTAAGCCTTTCTGTTGTTACATTGGCAGGCGCTTCACTAAATTAATCAGGTGAAACGGTTTAAGTTTGTCGCAGCGGTAGCCTCACTTACATTATTCATAATACTTGTAAGTGTAATTCTGCTGCTTAAGAAATTCGGGACTTCGTCGCTACCGCAGCTTGACGGAAGAGAGGAATTGTCCAGCCTCGGCGGGAAGGTTGAGATTCGCAGGGATAGTCTTGGTGTGCCTTATATAGAGGCGCGCTCCGACTCGGACGCTTACTTCGCGCTCGGCTTTGTGCATGCACAAGACAGGTTGTTCCAGATGGAGCTATACAGGCGCCTTGGAGAGGGAAGACTCAGCGAGATCTTTGGCGCTAAAGTTATTCCCGTGGATGAACTTTTCCGCAGTCTGGAGTTCAAGAAGATGGCGGACTCCCTTTATCGAAGCTGCTCTCCTCTCAGCAAGAATATACTTCGTTGGTATTCCGACGGTGTGAATTCATATATTTCACGAGCTAAGGCCCTTCCCGCAGAATTTTCGATGCTGAAATTCCATCCTGGCCCGTGGAAGCCGCGCGATAGTTTTATCGTCGCGAGGCTGATGGCCTGGGAGCTTAACATATCCTGGTGGACAAAGCCGGTATTTGGTGAACTTTACGACAGCTTGGGTGCGCAGAAAGCTTCGCTGCTTATTCCGCTCTTTGGCGGCTCAAGCGGCAAAATGGCCGATGCGTCGCGAGACATGAGGCAGTCCGCAATCCGCGGCTTCATGAAAGCTAACTCTCAAGCGCTTGCGATGTTGGGGGGCGCCAAAGCTCCAGACTGTTTCGGGAGTAACAACTGGACGATCGCCCCATCGAGAACCAATACCGGATCCGCGATTCTCTGCAACGACCCTCATCTCGCGTTCAGCGAGCCGGCAAGATGGTACATCGTCTCGATCTCCGCTCCTAACCTACATGTCATAGGCGTCTCGCTCCCCGGCGCGCCCGGTATCGTGATCGGCAGAAATGACTATATCGCCTGGGGAATGACCAATGTCATGTCGGATGATTCGGATTTTTACATAATGCAGCCCGACTCCTCAAATCCGAACATGTACTGGTACAACGGTAAACTTCTTCCTTTCATCACCAGCGAAGACACTATCGAAGTCAAGGGAGCAACGCCTTATATTTTTGCCCGGCGTTCCACCGTTCTCGGACCTGTAGTAAGCGGAGTCATATCCTCTTCCTACAAAACGACATCCGTCGGCGATGAGAATACCGAACCAGGCGGGATCGTCGCGCTTCGCTGGAGCGCGTACTGGCCAAGCGACGAAGTGAGGTCGTTGTACCTCCTCAATACCGCACGAGATTTCCATGATTTCCTGAATGCCCTGAGCTACTTCGGAGCTCCGGCGCAGAATTTCGTTTACGCTGACGTCAATGGAAATATAGGCTACAAGGCGGCTGGCAATATCCCTTTGAGACGCTATCCTGTTCCATTCCTTCCTCAGCCGGGAAATACGAGCAAGTTTGTGTGGGACAGCTTCATCCCTTTCAACGCTCTCCCGGAAAGCTACGATCCTTCAGCGGGTTTCCTGGCTACAGCGAACAATCGCACCACACCCAATAACTATCCGTACTACATAACAAACCTCTACGAGCCTTCGGCACGCATAGACAGGATAACGTCGTTTATCGAGCACCACGACACAATGAGCGTCGCTCTTTCTCGAGAGCTGCAGCTGGATTATTATTCCCAATTTATGGTATCTCTTAATCAGCATGTTCTTGCGGCATGCGACAGCGAAAAGTTTTACCCAAAAGAGCTGGTGTACCTGAAGAATTTCGAAGGGATGATTGGCGCCAAAAGCACTGCGGCGACCATATTGAACATGACTTTCGTGAACATGTTAAAAAACGTCTTGGAACCCGTGATGGGGAGAGGACTCTATCGCAGGTATGTCGTGGTCAGCAACGTTCCTACAAGGATCCTGAATGGGATGATGGAGAAGCCGCAGCAATTGGCTGAACTATACGGAGTATCAAACGGCGACAGCCTGCTCGAATTGGATCTGACGAAGAGCCTTCAGAGTTCATTGGAGACGCTGAGGTCGGAGTTCGGTCCGCATCCTATAAACTGGATGTGGGGAAGAATCCATACGTTGGAACTTGAGCATCCTCTCAAGTCGAACGCGATCGTTAGAGCTATCTACGACTCCGGTCCATTTCCGAGGGGAGGTAACAACACGACTGTTAATAATGGTGAGTATTCACTCGACAAGCCTTACCACATGAAGGTAGGGCCGTCAATGCGGATGATAGTAGACATGGGCAAATCAGGTATGTATTTCAGTCTTCCGGGTGGAGAGTCGGGGCAAATCCTTAGCCCGTACTACTCAAACCTGTTGAAAAATTATCTTGACGGCAAGCTGACCTTTTTCCCGATAAAGCTTTCAGGAAAAGAGACCGCGCACCAACTAACACTTGTACCACGCAAATGAGTATCCCTGAAGAGCTGCAGAAGATACTTAGATCGGCCAGAGATGTGGTAGCGCTTACCGGGGCAGGTATCTCGGCGGAAAGCGGGATACCTACTTTCCGTGGAAACGACGGATTATGGAGTAAACTCAATCCTGAGGAGTTGGCCAATTTCGACGCCTTCCTGAGAAATCCAGAGCTGGTATCCGAGTGGTACGAGCATCGTCGGCAGATAACGCGCGAGTCAAAGCCAAACCCGGCTCACTACGCCCTTGTCGAGATGGAAAAATCGTTCCGGAGTTTCACGGTCATTACTCAGAATATCGATAACCTCCATAAGCGCGCGGGCTCAAAAACGGTTGCGGAGCTTCATGGGAACATCGAGCGGAACTACTGCCTCGGCTGCGGGAAGCGCTACGATGGTGAAGAGTTCGACAGGAACGGCTCATTTAGATGTTCGGAGTGCGGAGGCCTTATAAGACCTGACATAGTCTGGTTCGGAGAGATGCTCCCTGAGGACGAGTGGGCCTTGGCGGAGGAGGCCGCTCAGAGGGCCGATGTCATGTTTGTTGTAGGCACCTCTTCAGTGGTCTATCCAGCAGCCGAGCTTCCGATGACCGTAAGAAGGAACGGTGGAAAGATTGTAGAAGTGAACATAGAAGAAACACCCCTGTCTGATTCCGCAGACTTTTCATTCAAGGGATCGGCTTCCATGGTATTATCTGAAATAACGGATGAAATAAAGGAGTTACGTGGTTTTGCAAAAGATACAGAATAGGAAAACAAAGATTGTTTGTACGCTTGGACCCGCCTCAGATACTGAGGAAAAGATAAGGAATCTTGTAGACGCTGGCGCGGATGTGTTCAGGCTGAATTTTTCCCACGGGACGCACGAGGAACACGCCGAACAGATCGAAATAATCAGACATTTGGAGAGCGTATGCAAGAAAAGATTTGCGATAATACAGGATCTTCAGGGGCCGAAGATAAGGGTGGGACAGATAGACGGAGTCATCACTCTTAAGAATGGCGATACTGTCACGTTGACAATTGCCGACGTCATCGGGAAGGGAAAGATTATTCCTGTCACATACCAGGGGATAGTAAACGATGTCAAGGCGGGCGACAGAATTTTGATGGATGATGGTCTCCTCGAGTTGAAGGCTAAATCGGTATCGGCGAAGGAAATACAATGTGAAGTCGTGAACGGCGGACCGCTCACTTCGCACAAGGGAATCAATCTCCCCGGCTGCGATGTCAGCATACCATCGTTGACCGACAAGGATATGGCCGATCTCGAATTCGGTGTCAAGAGCAAGGTCGATTTCATCGCCCTTTCCTTTGTCCGTCACGCCTCCGACGTTCTACAGCTCAGAGATTTACTGGCTGAACTCAACGGTAATCAGGGCATCATCGCGAAGATAGAGAAGCCCGAGGCGGTGAAAGAGATAGATCCTATCATCGAGGCGAGCGATGCCATCATGGTGGCGCGCGGGGACCTTGGCGTTGAAGTGCCGATAGAAGAAGTGCCTGTCCTGCAGAAGAGGATCATTCGCAAGTGCAATGAATACGGGAAGCCCGTCATTACGGCAACGCAGATGCTCGACTCGATGATCCGCGAACCACGCCCGACAAGGGCGGAGGCGACTGATGTCGCCAATGCCGTCTTCGACGGAACCGACGCGGTAATGTTAAGCGGAGAGACCTCAGCCGGAAACTTTCCCGTCGAAGCGGTGAAAACGATGGTGTCGATAGTGAAGATGGCAGAATCGGAGATGGGGCTCGTTTCGCGAAAGCTGGATTACAAGGCGGTCCGCGACGATTTCACCGATGCTATCGCCGAAGTGGCGTGCTCGTTGGCAAATTTTGTCGATGCTTCATTCATCATACCGATAACGAATACCGGCACGACGGCGCGAGCCCTTTCAAAGTATAGACCTCAGGTCCCAGTCTACGCGATCACCGAGAGCGTGGAGGTCGCGAGGAAGCTTCCTCTGATTTGGGGCGTCGTTCCAGTAGAGGTCGAGTCTATTCCCGACACGGATGCCATGCTCGCCAAGGTGGGCTCTATTTTGAAGTCGGCTTCTCTCGCCTCGACCGGCGACACTTATGTGCTCACCGCGGGAACGCCCATCCTGGCTAGAGGAACGACGAATACTCTCAGAATAGAGAAGATCAGGTAGCTTTTAAAAATATACGTGAGATTCGATCAACGCTTCCAACGGTTGAGGCGCGCCGATGGCATTTGTCGTATTGAACCTGATCTGCGGCATGAAATCAAGGTGCGGGACCGGATAGATATTGACGCCTAAAATGTACCTCGCGTAGTAGGGCCCTCCCGCGAAAGTCTTGAAGTAATCAAACCTCCCCATCGCGAATAGACCGTTTCCAATCTCATAGGTAAGCTGGGCCATTCCCGCGTTTGAGGTAACGTTCGGCGGCAAAAGCGTGCCGGGCAGAGATCTTGCCCAGTCGTATTCGGCGAGCAGCGTGAAGCGGTCGTCTGCGCCGATCCCTCCGTGGAATCCGTACATCATCGTGCCGCTTGATAAATAGGCCGAGCCGCCGAGCATCAAGTTGACAAACCCTTTCGTAAGATATTCGACCCTTCCTATGAAAGCCTTCTTCGAGTTGAAGTTGATATTGCTGTATCCGTCCCCGTTTGTCGCGTCGAGAGTGACAAGGAAGTTGCTGAGCTGAGAGCCGACCTCCACTCCGACCGACCGGTAGAGTGGCCCGAAGATGAGGCCCAGCTGCGGTATTCCCTGAAGGTATCCGAAGTTCCCGCCTCTAGTGTATGCGGTGTGGTCGTCGAGCCTGATTCCGTATGATGGCGCGAAAGCTCCCACCTTGACCCAGGAATTCCCTTCGTTGAAATCGTACATACCGTAGGCTTCATACGCCGTGTTGACGAAATCATATTTTATGTAGAGACGTGTCGACGTGTAAACGTGCAATGAACTGTAGAGCGCCCCTTCCATCGACTGGAAAGTCGTGTTTTTTGTTTGGCCGTCGTAGAGATATTGGAATCTCACGTCGCCGCCTATGAGGATATCGCGGGTGAGTTGAGGGCTGAAATGAAATCCCTTGCCGTGATTCTTGAAAAGTCTGAGATGGTCGTCAACAAAGCTGGGTGCTTCAAATGTGTTTCTCAACTCTCCGCCGGTAGGATTGAAGTGGCAATTAGCGCATTCCATCCCGGTCATCATTGCGAACCTGGGGAGAGCGAAAGCGGCGTTAGTTGTAAACAACAGTATCAAAAGGGTTCGGCGCATAGCATGGGCCTTTCTTGAGCATTAATAAAAAAGCCGGACATTCGTGCCCGGCTCAGTAAAATCCCTTACCCCCTTTTGAAAGCGTTTACTCCAGCGGAAAAGGGTGCTTGAAGCCTCCGGGCGGCATGTTCATTGGGCGCTCGTGACCCTGGTGGCACGTATAGCACGTCGGCTTTTTCGCGTGCGGGAAGGAAAAATATGTCGTCCTGATCTGGAGAAGCATCTTCAGCATGACGCGCGCGATTCGCTTTTGCGGCTTCGCGTCACTCGCGAAATTGTGAGTATTGTGGCAGAAGGAGCAGTTGACGCCGAGACTCTGCTTGAACATATCCATCCAGCTCTTCAACTCCTTCTTTGTCTTCACAAAGGTAAGTACCTGAAGATTTCTCCCCCAAGATGGTTTCGCTTCCTGCTTCGCGTATACGTTATTGTGTATTAAAAGGCTCCCGATTCCGACAGCGACAAGGACAGGAAATACCAGCCAGTTCTTCTTAAGCATCACGGCTCCATTTTCAAATATTAACAGGGAGATGAAGCTTAAAGGTTCCTCATTCAGAAAGAGAAATTAAACATGACACGCGGCTCGATTCTCTTCTGAACCTGGTAGCCACCGCTGACCGGAATGAACGTCCAGTAATAATTGAAACCGACAGTCATGAACGGGTACGGTTTGTAACCGAAGAAAGCGTAGAGAAGCGAGCGCTTATCGAGCTGGAACGCATCCTTGAAGCTCTGGATTCCCCATCTATCGTATCCCGCACTGAAAGCGATCATCGGGACGAGGTTCGGGAAGCGAGTCTCAAGGTGAAGCAATCCTCCGTTCGGGTCATGATCGATTCCCCTGTATCCGCCGACGATCTGGAATTGCTGGAGGACCGCCACAGTGATCTGACCGTACCACCCCTGACCACCAGGAGTGTTGGCCAGCTGTGTCGCCTGGCTGAAGTAGCCGGTGTCGTTCGGAACATAGCGGTTGAGTTCGTAGAATTGGTTGAAATACTCTGGAATGAACTGGCGTCCGATCCATTGGTGTTCAAGTTTGATAGAAGCTTTTGCGAGACCGAGCCCGTTGAAGTTGAAAAGTATTCCTGCCGCGGAGCCGTGACCGAAATGGTTTATCTGTGCGTAATCGTAATATAGGTCCGCATCTGCAAATGGAATGCGTAACACCGGTAAACCGGCATCAAAGCCGTACTCCGACAGACGTCCGGTGTTTTCTATGGAATATGGTGATTGTGCGGGACCCGGTGGGAGCGACGGATTGGGTTCTACAAGGTGATTCACTTCAACCAGACCCGAATTCTTGTTCTGATCGGTCACGTATGTCGCGCCAAGCTCAAAACCTCCTATAATGGGGATTTCTCCCAAGGTTGTGAACCTTAACGGCCTCACGTAGAATCTTCCTCCGATGACTCCGGGCTGATTGAAGTTGCCATACATCGTTTCAAAGCCGAATTTGTTGAAGTCTAGATCGAGTTCAGCCCCAATGGTCCTATTGTCATAGCTCGGACTGTTGTTGTAGTCGTACACTATGAATCCATGTCCGAGAGTTGCCATGTCCATTTGCCCAACTTTCGCAAAGACGGGGTCGTGTTTCTGTCCCCAGCTTATGTACCTTATGATCTTCCTGTACGCGCCGCCCGACCAGTCGGCCTTCCTTATTTTGCCTGTGTTAGTCGAGATGCGCATGGTAAGGTCGAGACCAATGCCGAGTTTTCCGAATTGTAGGTCAGGCATGACGCCAATCATGTAGTAAGGTACCGTCTGACCGTTTTCGTTAATCCAGGAAATTCCGAGCCCGCCAGCCACCTGGCTCTCACCCGGTGCCAGCAGCGGCGTTGGATAATTCTGAGCGAACAGTGCGGAGACTGAAATAAGAGTTATTGCAATTATAGTAATCGTTGCCTTCATTTGTATCCTCATTAATTAACCGAAAAGAATTCGGCAGATCATCAGAGCCCCCAGCATCCCGACGGCATCCGCGATCAAACCGGCCGCCACTGCGTGTCGTGTCCTGTAAATGTTCACCGAACCGAAGTAGACGGCAAGAACATAGAAAGTCGTTTCGCTGCTTCCATACATCGTTGAGACAAGTATTCCAATGAACGAATCGGGTCCATATTTCTTCATAATATCTGCCATGAGGCCAAGTGAGCCGCTCCCCGTAAGAGGACGGAGCAGGGCCATCGGGACAACTTGCGGCGGCATCCCAATCAGGTTTGCGATTGGGGAGAGAAGTTTCACAAGTATCTCCATCGCTCCGCTTGCCCTGAATATTCCTATCGCGACCAGCATAGCCACCAGATAAGGTATAATCTTGACTGCCACCTCAAAGCCGCCTTTTGCGCCCGCAACAAACGATTCGTAGACTGGAACCTTCTTCCTGGCGGCATAAGCCACAAACGCCGCTATGATAAGAGGTATAGCCACTATCGACAGAGCCTGCAGGATATCTTTTATCAATTTGAACCTCCGGATTCCGGCGTGCTGTCGTCAGGTTGGTCCTTGATCCTGTATATTTTCAATCTTTGGAGAATTTTAGCTGCAGCTATGCCCGCAATAGTAGCCAGACCAGCCCCAAAGAAAGATGTCATTAGGATAATCGTCGGATCTTTGGAGCCGAGGGCCGCGCGTATCGCAATTGCCGTCGCCGGTATGAGAGTCAGTCCCGCGGTGTTGATCGCTAGGAAAGTAATCATGGCGTTGGTGGCAGTTCCTTTGTGTGGGTTCAGACTTTCGAGATGCTCCATTGCTTTCAGGCCGAGGGGAGTGGCGGCATTATTCAACCCCAGCATGTTCGCTGCCATGTTCATGATCATCGCGCCTATTGCGGGATGATCCGGAGGAATGTCCGGAAAGACTCTTACCATGACCGGCTTCAATATGCGGGCGATAATTTTTATCATTCCGCTATCCTCAGCAAGCTTCATTATGCCGAGCCAGAAAGCCATTACTCCGATCAATCCCAGGGAGATCTTTACGGCGAGCTCGCTATAGCTTATGACGGCGTCGAGGACAGCTTTGGTCTTCACAAGCGAAGTTGTCGGCAAGAGTATGGTCATCTCGCTGCCTTGGCGGGAGAGAACCTTTGCTGTTATCTGTTTAGAATTGTCATCGGTCTTTGCTACTGTCTTCCAAATCTCCGGTGACTCCTCATCGGTGGATATATTAATGGAATTTCCCGCTAATGCGGCCCGATAGCTGATCGTATCTGGATAGTCGATCTGTACTCCGTAGAACTTATCGTAATATTCGCGTGAGTAAGAAATTGTCCCGGTCCCAACTCCCGTGCTGTCGTATTGAAGCTCGAATGGCTCTCCGTTTTTATACCGGTTCGTCGACGCGTCATAAATGTCTGTCGATGCGGCAGCGAGCACACCTATCAGGACAAGCCCTATCCAGACATAGTTAAGCATTAATCTACCTTTTTGGCTCTCGAGTTTTCAGCAATCAGATCCATATGGGCTAATGTAATCCGTGACACTTCACCGAGTTTGGTCGAATTAAGGACGCTTGCTAAACAACTTAAAGATAGTCTCATAAGTTTGATAAATACGATAGGTTAAATATAGGGGCAAGGGCGATGCATTTCAACTTCTCAACGACATATTGAGAATTTGACAGATAAGAAAAGGAGATGGGAAACGCCATAAGTTGTCAAAAGGCTCACGCGGGAATTAGGGGTACAAGGACGGATTTATCTTAAGGTGCTTTACGCGGACAATTTTGGGTGGTGAAAATGGAGGAGGGATAAACCTAAATCGCAAGGATGGGCGGAGGCTGGCGCCTCTGCCCATCGACCCTTGCGATCAGAGTTCTTTAAAGAGCGTTCTCAACCATACGGCCCATCTCTTCAGTAGAGAGGACGTTCTGGCCAGCGGTGGCGATGTCAGCGGTGCGGTATCCTTCGCCGAGGACTTTTTCGACGGCGTGGAATATCTTTCTCGACAGTTCTTTCTGCTTCAGTGAATACTCCAAAAGCATCGCCGCTGAGAGAATGCTGGCTATTGGGTTCGCGAGTCCTTTGCCCGCGATGTCTGGCGCGCTGCCATGTACCGGTTCATACAGTGCGTGTTCCTCGCCGACGCTCGCCGAGGGAAGCATGCCTATCGAGCCGGTAAGCATCGAAGCTTCATCACTCAATATATCGCCGAACATATTCTCTGTCAGGATGACGTCGAAGTTCTTTGGGTTTCTCACAAGCTGCATCGACGCGTTATCTACGTACATGTGATCGAGCTGAATGTCAGGGTAATCTTTCTTCTGCATCCCGCTCACGACTTCGCGCCATAACATGGAGGTGTGAAGGATGTTTGCCTTATCGACGGATGTGACTTTCTTTTTCCTGGTCTTTGCCAGCTTGAAGGCTGTGTGGGCTATGCGTTCGATCTCAGGGACTGTATAGGTCATCGTGTTGATACCGCGCCGAGTGCCGTTTTCTTCAACTATGCCCGCGGGTCTTCCGAAATAGATGCCGCCGGTCAACTCTCTGATCACGACGATGTCGATCCCTTTCACCACTTCGGGCTTAAGCGACGAAGCGTTCAATAGGGCGTCGAATAGGATTGCCGGCCTGATGTTAGCGTAAAGCTCCAGCCCTTTTCGCAGGCCAAGCAGAGCCTGCTCCGGCTTCATCTCATAGGGAAGTGTGTCCCATTTCGGACCGCCGACAGCCCCGAGAAGCACCGCATCGCTTGCAAGCGCCGCCTTTAACGTCGCTTCGGGAAGGGGTTTGCCGTCGGTGTCGATTGCGATCCCTCCGGCCCTCAGTTCTGTGAATTCAAATTGTTCATTTAGAATCTGTGACGCTTTCTTCAGTATTCTTACGGCCTGCGACGTAACTTCTGTTCCGATGCCGTCTCCAGGAATAACTGCGATCTTAAACATTTGCCTCCGCCTTCGGTTTGATCATGCCGATCTTGCGGGCGTAAGCGAAGAGACCTCCTGCATTTATTATGTCTGCCGCGTCGCCAAGCGGACGAAGCTCAAAAGTCTTGCCGGTGGTTTTGTTCGTGATCTTGTTCGCGTCAAGTTCTATTTCCACCTTATCACCGGTTGAAAACGATTTAAAGATATTCTCCACTGATTCGAGAGGCTTTAGGAAGCCGCCGTCGACGGAGTTGCGGTAGAATATCCGCGCGTATGTTTGCGCGATGACCGCCTTCACGCCTGCGATTTGGAGAGCGAGCGGCGCGTGTTCTCTCGAAGATCCGCAACCGAAGTTTTTTCCTCCGACAATGATGGGGAATTCAGATTCGAACTCGCCTTCCTTGACGAATTTCACGCCGCCTTTTGGAAGGCCTGATTTGTCCTCGGGTACTCCGCTCATCGCGTATTTCCCGTACAGCTTGCGTTCCTCCGGGGAATGCGTGTCGTAGACCAAATGTTTTGCCGGTATGATCTGATCCGTGTCCACGTTATCGCCGACAACGTAGACAGTACCGGTTATTTTATTCTGTGACATCTTCTGTCAATCTCCTGATTTCTGCTGATTCTTATTCGTTCGACTTGATGGTTTACGATTCCACGACTACGCGAGGTACTTCCGCGGATCCGTGATTTTTCCGGTCAGCGCCGTAGCGGCAGCTGTCAACGGAGATGCGAGATAAACTTGTCCTTTCTTCGACCCCATTCTTCCGGGGAAGTTGCGGTTCGTAGTTGAAACGCATATCTCCTCACCGTTTATCCGGCCGAAGGTGTCTTCTGGTCCGCCAAGGCAGGCTCCGCAGCTTGCGTGGCCTATCCTGCATCCGGCTTCCTTGAAGATTTGAAGAAGAGTCTTGCCGCCGATCTTTTCTTTCTCCAGACCTTTTTCAACGTCGGTTGTAGCGGGGACGATAAAAGTGTCGACCGCGGTCTTCCTTCCGTTGAGAATCTTCGCCGCGGCCTGAAAGTCCACGAGCTTTCCGCCTGTGCATGAGCCGATATAGACTCTGTCAACTTTGACATCGGAAAGTTTCTCTGCTGCCTCGACATTTTCCGGGGAATGCGGCTTCGCGACGAGCGGGACGATTTTTGACGCATCGTATTTCAGCTCAGACGCGAACTTTGCGTCTGAATCGTTCTGCACCGGCTTATAGGGCTTGTTGCTTCTCGCCTTGACGTATCTTTCAGTCTCCTCGTCAGGGGCGATGACGCCGTTCTTTCCGCCTGCCTCGATCACCATATTGCAGAGTGTCATTCGTTCTTCAATGTTCAGACTGTGAACAGCCTCGCCGGCGAATTCCATCGCGGCGTACGAGGCGCCGTCAACTCCGATGTCTCCGATGATTCTCAGTATAAGGTCCTTTGCCATCAAATAGTCGGGCAACTTGCCGTTGAAGACGAATCGCATAGTCTGCGGGACCTTGACCCACAGCTTGCCCGTGCCGAGAATGAATGCGGCATCGGTGTTGCCGATGCCAGTCGCAAACTCGCCGAACGCTCCCGCCGTGCAGGTATGCGAGTCCGTGCCGAAAAGGACTTCGCCCGGTCTCGTGTAGCCCTCTTCGGGGAGCGCCACGTGACACACGCCCTTGTAGTCGGGAGTACCTACGTCATAGAAGTTCTCTATCTGCTGGTCCTTCACGAAGTCTCTGAGGAAAACCACGTTGCGTTTCGCGTGCTGGTCTTCGGTGAAAATATAGTGATCCGGGATCACAACGACTTTGTTCCGATCCCATATCTTTGCGTCCGCTCCGAATTCCTTCCTGAATATCGAGATAGTGCCCGGCCCGGTGACGTCGTGAGTCATGAGGACGTCGACGTCGATCCATACGTTCTCGCCCGGCACAACCTTATCCTTTCCAGAATGGCTGGCAAGTATCTTTTCGGTGATTGTCATTCCCATTTTAAGAATCTCTCTCTGATTTTGCGCTTCTTTGTAATGTCCGTTAGTAATAAGAATTTAACCAAATAATGCCTGAATTACACGGCGTTCGCTTGTTTCTTGATGGCGGGGTCTTCCGCCGACTTTGCTGATTTTGCTGAGATTGCCCGGTTAACTGCCTGTAAGTACGCCTCGACACTTCCCGTTACGATGTCCGTGCTTGCGGCGTGGCCTGTGAATATCACATCGTTGAAGATGACCTTAACGACTACTTCTCCGACAGCGTCTCCGCCCCACGTAACCGACTTGATGTTGTAGTCGGTAAGTTGTCCGTTCATCTTGGTAATTCTCTCGATGGCGTTGTAAGCCGCGTCGACGGGGCCGTCTCCGGTCGCGGAGTCGACGAAAGTCTCTTTGCCGTCGCTCAACTCGACTACCGCCGTCGATTTCACTCCGGTGCCGGTCATCACCTGCAAGCTCGACAGCGTGAAGCTGGTCTCGTCGTTATCGAACTTGTTATTCAAGATGGCCACCAGGTCCTCGTCGAGGATCTCTTTCTTCTTGTCAGCGAGCTGCGTGAACTCGGTGTAAACGTTGTTGAGCTCTTCCGGATTCAATGAGTAGCCAAGCTCCTCAAACCTCTTCTTGAGAGCATGTCTTCCTGAATGCTTACCGAGAACCAGCGTCGAATGTTTTATGCCGACAGATTCCGGAGTCATAATCTCGTATGTCATCCTGCTCTTTATGATGCCGTCCTGATGGATCCCGGCCTCGTGGGAGAAGGCGTTTGCTCCGACTATCGCTTTATTTCGCTGTACCATCATCCCCGTGAGAGTCGAGAGGAGGCGGCTTGATTTGTAAATCTCTTCAGCTTTCACGTCGGTATGAAAGGGGAGAGCGTCCGGACGCGTCTTAAGCGCCATGACAAATTCTTCCAGCGACGCGTTTCCGGCGCGTTCGCCGATGCCGTTGATGGTGCATTCAATCTGTCTCGCTCCATTCACAACGGCAGCGATGGAATTGGACACAGCGAGGCCGAGGTCGTTATGGCAGTGAGTGCTGAGAACTGCCTTCCCGATGTTCTTAACGCGACCTCGTATGATACTGATCATCGTGCCGTAGTCTTGCGGCAGCGCGTATCCAACGGTGTCGGGGAGATTGATTGTCGTAGCGCCGGCATTGATGACTGCCTCAATTATCTGGCAGAGATAGTCGATGTCGCTTCTGCTCGCGTCTTCGCAGCTGAACTCGATGTCGTTAGTGAGCTTCTTAGCATAAGCTACGGCGTTGATCGATTGTTCGAGGACCTGCTCGCGTGTCTTGTTGAGCTTGTGCTTGAGATGGATGTCGCTCGTCGCTATGAATACATGGATGCGCGGCTTGGCGGCGTACTGCAGCGCCTCGAAGGCGCGGTCTATGTCGAGAGTCGTTGCCCTGCAAAGGCCCGCGATTGTGCAGCCCTTGATGGTTTTCGAAATTTCGCGGACCGCCTCAAAGTCCCCGTCCGATGCAATAGGAAAACCAGCCTCTATGATGTCAACGTTGAGGGCCTCAAGCTGTCTCGCCATCTTCATCTTCTCTTGCGTGTTCATGCTGCATCCGGGGGATTGCTCGCCGTCTCGCAGCGTGGTGTCGAAAATATATATCTTGTCGCTCATCTTCTCTCTCCCTATGGTCCTACTGAAACATGCTGTTAATTGCGTCGGTAATGTCGTTATTTGCCTTGAGCTGGCGGAGATGTTTTTCGATCTGAAGGTAGTGCTCGTATTTCTGGCTTGCCAGAGAGCGGAACAATTTCTTCGTCTCAGCGTCGTCAGAAACCTCAGCGTGATCGTTATACCGCCTTATCGTCTCCATTTCGTTGTTTAAAGCCTTTTCAAGTAACTCGATACGTGTCTGGGCATTCATTTTGCCACCTCTAACTCTTTCTTTTCTGCTTTCGCCTTGTCATTGTCCTTCATCATCTTGTAGACGATCGAGTCTACAAGCGCTTTCCAGCTTGCTTCTATGATGCTTTCGGAAACACCGACCGTGCTCCAGTCTGATTCGCCGTCCGTTGTCTCTATAAGAACTCTTACTTTCGCGCTGGTTCCTTCGCCGGCATTGACGACTCTGACCTTGTAATCGGAGAGCTTCGTTTCGGCCAGCTGCGGGTAGAACTGCAGGAGAGCCTTGCGCAGCGCGTTATCGAGCGCGTTCACCGGTCCGTTTCCTTCCGCGGCAGTGTGCTCGATCTTGTCGCCGACCCGAAGTTTAATCACCGCTTCTGTGTGCGCTAGGCCCGAGTTGTCATTTTTTTCGATGATGATGTGCAGCGCTTCAAGCTCGAATGGGATCTCTACCTCGCCTGTGTCTTTTCGCATTAGTATCTCGAGCGAAGCGTCAGCATCCTCAAATACGTATCCCTGGCTTTCGAGAGCCTTAAGTTCATTCACGATCTTCGTCGCTTTGCCGTTGTCGTCGGCGATCTTGATCCCAAGGCGTTCGGCCTTATATAGCACGTTGCTCTTGCCGGACAAATCGCTGACTAACACTCGACGCGAGTTTCCGACTACTTCAGGCTCGATGTGCTCGTAGGTGCGTGCCGACTTCATCACAGCGCTTACGTGAACCCCTCCCTTGTGAGCGAACGCGCTCTGACCGACATATGGAAGGCTTTTCCTCGGCTGGAGATTTGCCACCTCACTGACAAACCTTGACAACTCGGTTAACCCTTTCAGCTTCGCTGGTGAGAGGACGGGAAGATTCATCTTTAGCTGAAGATTCGGAATTATCGAGCATAGGTTTGCGTTGCCGCACCTTTCGCCGAATCCGTTGATTGTCCCCTGCACCTGCGTGGCGCCGGCTCTGACCGCGGCGAGCGAATTGGCGACGGCGAGTTCCGAATCGTTGTGTGCATGAATGCCGATCTGGATTTTTACGGCGCCACCCGCAGTACGGACTATCTTCTCGACTTCTTCCGGAAGGCTCCCGCCGTTTGTATCGCAGAGGACGATGAAGTCTGCACCACCTGCCTCGGCAGCTTTGATCGTGCTCAGGGCGTATTCGGAGTCTGACTTGTAACCGTCGAAGAAATGTTCCGCGTCGTAGATCACTTCCTTGCCGTTGGCCTTAAGGTACTTCACGGTCTCGGCGATGATCTCCAGGTTTCTCTCCTTCGTCGTACCGAGCGCGGCTGTGACGTGCATATCCCACGACTTACCGAAGATCGTTACGGTCGGGGTAGCTGCATTCAGCAGCTGATTTACGTTAGCGTCGGTCTCAGGAGTGGATGAAGCTTTACAGGTGCTCCCGAAAGCGGCGAGCTTGGCATGCTTCAGCTTTACTTCCTTCATCCTGTCGAAGAACTCCATGTCCTTCGGATTGGATCCGGGCCATCCCCCTTCGATGTAATCCACGCCGAAGCTGTCAAGATGAAGGGCTATCTTCACTTTGTCTTCCACGCTGAAGGAGATTTCCTCTCCCTGAGTGCCGTCGCGGAGAGTCGTGTCGTATATGTATGTTTTTTGTCCCATTTGGTTGTTCCTCTTAGAGATTGAACACGAATAGCACGGACGAAAGTCCATTGAAACCTGCCGCATGAACAGACTTGTCGGAGTTCGTCATGCCGGTGAGGTTCATTTTAACTAGCAGTCTCATGCGCGCCATTCGTGTCCTCAATTCGCGTCGCTATTTCTTCAACCAGCTCATCATGGATCTCAGCTTCGAGCCGGTCTTCTCGAGAAGATGCGTGTTCATTTCCTTCCTCATCTTGAGGAAATTCTTCTGCTTGTTCTTGAAGGTCTCGTCGATCCATTCCTTCGCGAACTTCCCGCTCTGGATTTCGTTGAGGATCTTCTTCATCTCCTTGCGGGTCTGCTTCGTGATGACTCTCGGGCCGCGGGTATAACCGCCGTATTCCGCGGTGTCGCTGACAGAGAAGTTCATCCTGGAAAGTCCGCCCTCATAGTACAGGTCGACGATCAGCTTCAACTCGTGCATGCACTCGAAGAATGCGAGCTCCGGCGGATAACCGCCTTCGACGAGAGTATCGAATCCGGCTTTTATCAACTCTTCGGATCCACCGCACAGCACGGCCTGCTCTCCGAACAAATCGGTCTCGGTCTCGTTCTTGAAGTTCGTCTTGATCACGCCTGCTCTGGTGCCGCCGATTCCTTTTGCGTAAGCGAGTGCGTATTCCAGGCCTTTCTTCGTGTAATTCTGCTCGACCGCGATGAGGCAGGGGGTTCCCGCTCCCTGGGTGAATACCCTTCTTACCAGGTGACCCGGCGCTTTCGGCGCGATCATTATCACGTCCACATTCTTCGGAGGCTGGACCAGATTGTAGTGTATGTTAAATCCGTGCGCGAATGCCAGGACCTTTCCGGAGGACAGGTTCGGAGCGATTTCTTCTTCGTAGAGTTTCTTCTGAACCATGTCTGGGGCGAGTATCATAATGAAGTCCGCCTTGGCCGAAGCTTCGAACGGTGTCATGACCGGCAGTCCTTCGGCTTCCGCGGCCGCGCGCGATTTGCTACCCGGCTGCAATCCGACGACGACTTTAACGCCGCTGTCGCGAAGGTTAAGTGCGTGAGCGTGTCCCTGGCTGCCATACCCGATTATGGCTACTGTCTTGCCCTTCAGTATTGAAAGGTCTGCATCAGCGTCATAATAAACTTTCATCTGTAATTTCCTTTAGTTCTGGTTATTGTCTGATTTCAATGGTGACTGGGGAAATGTTGGATTGGTGGAGTATTGGAATGATGGAATGATTGGGGCGGGACGATTCGTATCACGTCGACTTTGGTTCTGTCGGGCGCGAGGCGAATCGGTAGCGCATTTCTTTTGGAAATGCGCTCTTCCGGTTACCCAATATTCCCCGCAGGGTCCTGCGGACAAAATTCCATTATTTCCACAGAAGTGGTCCTTTGGACAGTAATACATTATACTGTTCCTTCGAATTCCCTCTTGAGTGCTACGCGTCCGGTGCGAGCGATCTCCTTTATGCCGAATGGATCGAGCATCTTTATCATCGCGTCGACTTTCTGTTCGCTTCCAGTCGCTTCGATTGTAATCGAGCGCGGGCTGATGTCGATTATCTTGGATCGGAATATTTCGGATATCTGCATGAGCTCCGACCTCGAATTCCGGTTCGCGGCGACTTTTATCAATACCAACTCTCTCTCAACGTAGTTGTCGTAGGTGAGGTCGACCACCTTGGTGACATCGATAAGTTTGTTGAGCTGTTTGATGATTTGCTCGATCACATCGTCGTCGCCCTTAGAGACGATGGTGACTCTTGCGACCGAATCGTCTTCGCTGGTTCCGACGGAGATGCTGTCGATATTATATCCGCGGGCGCTGAAAAGTCCCACGATTCTGTTCAATGCGCCGAACTTGTTCTCTACTAGGATGGATATCGTGTGTTTCTTCACTTCACGGCCTCCGAATGAACCTTTGCCATTTGAAGCTCCTTGACTGATTTTGGATAGTCGATTATCTGTGCCACGGTACCGCCGCCAGGAATCATCGGGAATACGTTGTCTTCTTTGATGGTTCTGAAATCGATGATCACAGGGCGGTCGTTTATCTTCATTGCTTCCTTGAGCGTCGGGACGACTTCTTCAGTCTTGTCTGTGATGAATCCCGCACCGCCGAAGGCCTCGGCCAGTTTCACGAAGTCGGGGTTGTTCCCGAGAGTTACGTGGCTATACCGCTTCTTGTAAAAGAGATCCTGCCACTGTCGTACCATTCCGAGGTAGCCGTTGTTCAATATCACTATCTTAAGAGGGAGCTTGTTGGAAACAGCGGTCGCCATTTCCTGTATGTTCATCTGGATGCCGCCGTCGCCGTTGATGCTGAAGACGGGCCTGTCTTTCACGCCGAAAGCTGCTCCCATCGCGGCCGGGAAGGAAAATCCCATTGTCCCGAGCCCGCCGGATGTTATATTCGACCTGGGATTGAGGAATTTATAGAACTGGGCGGCCCACATTTGGTTCTGACCGACATCTGTCGTGATTACCGCATTCCCGTTCGTCATTTCATAAATTTTCTCAATCACAAATTGGGCTCTTATCTCGCTCCCATTCTCATATCTGAGCGGATGCTCCGCTTTCCAGTCCTCGATCTGTTCCAGCCATTCCTTTGTATCGAGAGTGTTCACAAGCGGAGTTAGCCTTTCTAAAACGTGACGCACATCGCCGACTATCGGCACGTCCACCTTTACATTCTTGCTTATCGCTGAAGGGTCGATGTCTATATGTATTTTCTTTGAGTTGGGCGAGAACATCGCAGGGTTTCCGGTAACACGGTCGTCGAAGCGCGAGCCTATCGCTATCAGGCAGTCGCACTGATCCACCGCAATATTCGAGTACCAGGTCCCGTGCATGCCGAGCATTCCCATCGACAATTTGTCGTCGCCGGGGTACGCTCCAAGCCCCATAAGAGTCATTGCCACAGGGGCATTGAGCTTTTTCGCGAGGTTGTAAAGTTCGGCTGACGCGTTCGAGTTTATTACACCGCCGCCGACATAAAGTACCGGCTTGCGTGATGCGTTTATGATTTCCACAGCTTTGTTTATCTGTCCCATGTGCCCGAAGTAGAACGGGTGATATCCGCGGAGCTTAACCTCCTTCGGATAAAGGAACGCGGCTTTCGAGGCCATTACGTCTTTGGGCATATCCACGACGACGGGGCCCGGCCTCCCAGTGGAGGCGATATGGAAGGCGGCCTTGATTGTCCATGCCAGCTGCTTTACGTCTTTCACGAGGAAATTGTGCTTCGTTATCGATCTGGTGATTCCAATTATATCGGCTTCCTGGAAAGCATCGTTGCCTATCAAATTAGTCGACACCTGACCGGTGAAGACGACGAGCGGCACCGAATCCATGTGGGCGTCCGCGATTCCGGTTACGGTATTTGTGGCTCCGGGACCGGAGGTCACGACAACTACTCCGACCTTTCCTGTAGCCTTCGCGTATCCTTCAGCGGCATGGACAGCGCCTTGTTCATGGCGAGTCAGTATATGTTTTATGTGCGACATGTCGTGCATCGCATCATAGACCCCGATTACCGCTCCACCCGGGTAACCGAAGATGTATTCGACATTTTCTTCGATCAGGCTCTTAACGAATATCTCCGCGCCTGTCATTTCGTTGGTGCTCATAATGTGTCTCCGTATTTTGTTATGATATTGACCATGGTCCGCATTTCGTTGTCCAAAAATCTTGGACCAGATCATCACTTATTAAAACGGCCTCAAACGCCTCGGCAAAGCCTTGGGCTTTAGGCTATTCCCGTCGATGTAAATGGATTCTTGTTAGGTTCGCGCTCTCGGGGAATAACCTTCGGCTATTTAGCTAATAATGCCGAGTAGGATATTCCCCTCGCTTAGAAGGAGGAGAACTAGAATGGAAATTAGGGAAAGGAGGCCAAGAAGATTTGAATCGATTGGGTTGGTTAAGGGCAGCGAAACAGTCTTCGCCGCCATACTAGAGCCATATGTAGGTGCGTTCTCGTTCATATCTTCTTTTATAAAGTATACGGAATCGGTTCCTCGATGTCAATACTAGGGTCGGAGAAATTTCATTAAATCTTTAATTGTTCGGGAGTTGAAGATTGGAGTATTGAGCTATTTTGAAGCGTCTAGGCTGCAACTGATTTGACCGCATCCTCCTCTAGAATATGTCTGGATTCCAATCGGATCCTTCCTTATAGTGAATTGCCGCCGGTTGCCGGGGAAAACCGTCGGTTTGTTTCTCAGTGGAGCCGTTAATAACTTTTTTGGCCACTTAAAGATTTTACAGACGAGGAGTATAAATGTACGGGGATAAGAGAAGAATCCTATGGGTTGATGATGAGATAGAGCTTCTAAAACCGCATGTCATCTTCCTTCAAGACAAAGGCTTTCACATAGATACCGCGACTAATGGCCAGGATGCAATAGAGCTTGTGAAGCAGAATCTCCGCGATGAGACTTTCGATCTCATTCTTCTGGATGAGATGATGGCTGGAATGGGCGGTCTAAGCACGCTTGAGGTCATAAAAGAAATCGCACCTGAAATTCCGGTAGTAATGATAACAAAGAACGAAGCTGAATCGCTTATGGAAGAGGCCATCGGTCAGAAGATAAGCGACTACCTGACGAAACCGGTTAACCCGAGCCAGATTCTCATGACCGCAAAAAAAATTATCGATGGTCATAAAATCGAAGGAGAGAGAGTCTCGAGAGACTACGTGTCTGAGTTTAGACAAATCGCCTCGGACATAGATGCCGACCTCAACTACGAGCAATGGGTAGACATCCACCAGAAGTTGACTTACTGGGAGCTTGAGATCGATGAGCATCCTGAGACCGGCTTAAAGGAACCTTTGATGGATCAGCGCCGGGCGGCAAACGCGGCATTCGGAAAGTACATCGACGGCGTCTACAAAGATTGGGTCAAGAAGAAAACCGACAGGCCGAAGCTTTCGCACGAGGTATTTGAGACTTTCGTGATGCCTAAAATGGTTCCCGGGAAATCCGTCGTGCTTATGGTCATCGACTGCATGCGCCTCGATCAATGGCTCATTATGGAAGACTTCCTTCGCGATATGTTTTCAATAACCAAGCAATATTATTACTCCATCCTTCCGACAGCCACGCCGTACTCCAGAAATGCCATCTTTAGCGGTCTTCTTCCTCTTGAAATGGAGAAGCGGTTCCCGGAGATCTGGGACAAAGGGAATTCGGATGACGACTCCAGCAGGAACCGCAATGAGAAGGAGCTGCTGGCGGATCTTCTTCAGAGAAAACGGCTGCGGGTCGACCCGAAGTATATCAAGATCATCGATCCGGATTTCGGGAAAAATATCGTTTCGAACATCCCCGGCTTCGCGAAGCAGCCGCTGACTGCCATCGTGGTAAACTTCGTCGATATACTGGCGCACTCCCGTTCGGATTCGGATATTCTTAAGGAGATAGCTCCGGACGAAAGCGCGTATCGCTCGCTAACCAAGTCGTGGTTCCAGCACTCTTACCTGCTTGATCTGTTCAAAGCGCTTGCGCAGACTGATGCCACAGTCATAGTCACGACTGACCACGGAAGCATCAGGAGCATGCGTGGTTCGAAGGTGCTCGGCGACAGGGAAGCGTCGACCAATCTTCGATACAAGTTCGGCAGGAACCTGAAGTGCGACGACAGGCAGGCCATCTTCGTGAAGAACCCTGAGGACTACATGCTTCCCAGACGCGGCGTGACGATTAATTATATCATCGCCAAAGAGGACTTCTACTTCGTTTATCCGACTGATTACCATAAATATCTGGAGCAGTACCACGACAGTTTTCAGCATGGGGGAATATCTCTCGAAGAGATGATACTTCCGGTTGCGATACTGGACCCTAGGTAAGTATCTTATATTTATGGCAAGATACATCTCCAAAAGCGAAGGCGAGACTGTAGCCTTTGGGCGTGACCTCGCAAAGCGGCTCCGCCCGGGGAGTTTCGTGGCTTTATACGGCGACCTTGGAGCCGGGAAGACCCAATTCGTCAAGGGAATTTGCGAAGCGTTTAAGGTCAAAGAAGTGGTCAACAGCCCTACTTTTACTATAGTCAATGAATATCACGGCACTCTACCCGTTTACCATATAGATCTTTACAGGATGAAGGATATACAAGAGATATTCGGAATCGGATTCGATGAATACTCCGAGGCTGGTGGCGTGTGTCTCGTTGAATGGGCGGAGAAGCTTGACGGCATCATTCCGGAAAAACGGTTTGACGTCAAGATGGCCGTCATCGACGACACGACACGCGAGATAATCGTCGACTCGCCCGGAGGCGAGGATTGACCATGGCCAGGATACTTGCCATAGAGACTGCGACGAAAATTTGTTCCGTCGCACTTAGCGACAACGGCTCCGTTTTTGCCGAGTCGACGCTGCACGTCCCGCAAGTGCATGTTGAAAGGCTTGTCGTTTGCGCGAACGAAATGATGGAGAATGTCCATCTGAACTACGCGGATCTCGATGCTGTCGCTGTCTCCAACGGACCGGGAAGCTTCACCGGCCTGCGAATCGGGCTGAGCGTGGCCAAAGGAATAGTGTTCGCTTTGGACAAGAAGCTTATCGCGGTGCCGACGCTCGACGCGATAGCTTTGAAGGCGAGGGACTTCGCCGGAGAGCGAGTAGTAGTGCCATTGCTGCACGCGCGGGCGGGGGAGTTCTATTACGCTTCTTTCAAAATTGGCGGCTCGGGGCTTGTCAGGCTCGAAGATTACGGAATTGCTGAGGCCACAGAGATAGCGGATAAGTTCGACAAGGAGACGCTCTTCGTCGGCGAAGGTGTCGGTGCGTTTTTATCGAACGGCGCAGTGGCAGGAAAATTTAGCAGGGATTCGATGAGAGTAATGGATGCATCGGCAAGGGAAGTCGCTATGCTGGCCATTGACAGATTCAGTCGGGGCGAATTTTCAGATCTTAGATCGCTCGCTCCGTTGTACATAAAAGACTTTGTAGCCATCAAGGGAAATCCCCTTAGTAAATTATCACGCAAGAAGTCTGCCGACGGCTCATCAGATGGAGCTAGGCGGGAATCGGGAGTGGAGAAGAGCTAATGTCGTGGTTCAAACGTTCGACGCAAAATATCACCTCCGCCGAGAAGAAGGATCTCCCCGAGGGATCATGGGTGAAGTGCGAGAAGTGCGGAGAAATGCTGCACAAGACGCAAGTCGAAGACAATTTCTGGACATGTAACAAGTGTGGCTTCCATTTCAGGATAGGAAGCGAGGAATACATCGAGATCCTGATAGACAAGAAGACTTTCAAGGAAACCGACAAGAAGCTCAAGGCGAACGATCCGTTGGGTTTTGTTGATACAAAGAGTTATAAATCCAGGCTCGTCGAGGCTCAAAAGAAGACCGGTCTTACCGATGCGATTAGGACCGGCACGGGTGAGATCAACGGGCATCCTGTCGTATTCGGGTGCATGGATTTCAAATTCATCGGCGGGAGCATGGGCTCCGTAGTCGGTGAAAAGGTGGCAAGGGCAATCGACAGGGCAGTCAAAATGGAACTCCCGCTAGTGTTGATATCTCAGAGCGGCGGCGCACGCATGATGGAGGCGGCGCTCTCACTGATGCAGATGGCGAAGACGAGCGCGAGGCTCACGCGGCTACACAAGGCAGGCCTCCCTTACATCTCGATACTCGCCGATCCCACAAGCGGTGGCGTCACCGCGAGTTTCGCCATGCTAGGTGACTTCAACATAGCCGAGCCCGAAGCTCTCATTGGGTTCGCTGGGCCGAGAGTCATAAAGCAGGCGGTTGGGAAAGACCTTCCCGAAGGGTTTCAGCGCTCCGAGTTCGTGCTCGACAAAGGTTTTGTTGATATGATCGTCCACCGAAAGGAACTGAAAGGAAGAGTCACGCAGCTTCTGGGCCTGCTGGAATCGTAAGCGACCCGCTGCGGATATAGGCTGGATTTCTCCCTAAAAGTTAGAGGGAAACATGACCATACGAATAGTCGGTGTACCAATGGATCTTGGCGCCGGCAGGCGCGGCGTCGATATGGGACCGTCGGCGCTGAGGATAGCGGGACTCGCTGAACGACTGCGCGAGATCGGCCACACGGTATTCGATGACGGCGACATCCCCGTTACGGTGCCTGAAAGCCAGGAAATCGCTGATCACAAACTAAAGTACCTTCCTGAAATTGTCCGGGTGAGCACGCTCCTCTCCCACAAAGTGGAATCAATAATGGAGAGCAAAGAATTTCCGCTCGTGTTGGGTGGAGATCACTCCATAGCGATGGGAACGATATCCGGGCTTTCCAACTACGCTCGCAAGCACAATCTCAGGTTTGGATTGATCTGGATTGACGCCCACGCGGACATGAATACTCACGAGACGACCCCGTCAGGCAACATACACGGCATGCCGCTCGCCGCAGTACTCGGAGAGGGAGCGGTTGAGCTTACGACCATCGGAGGCGATTTTCGCAAAGTTGATCCGAAGAATGCGGTTCTCATAGGCGTTCGGAATATTGACAATGCCGAGAAGGAGATCGTGCGGCGGATCGGCATCGCGCACTACACGATGTCGGACATCGATAAATACGGCGCTCACAGAATTATAGGCAGGGTTTTGAAGGAGATGCGTGATAAGGTGGATCTTCTTCACGTCAGCTTTGATATCGACTCGGTGGATCCTTCAGTCGCTGCCGGCGTTGGAACTCCATCGCCGGGTGGACTGAGCTACCGCGAGACTCATTTGATCATGGAAAACATTGCCGATTGCTCATGCATGAGCTCGCTGGAGGTGACGGAGGTAAATCCAATTTTTGATATTAAGAATCAGTCTGCCGAATTCGCCACCGAAGTAATAGCCTCCGCGATGGGGAAGAGGATAATCTGAGTAGCAGAACAAAGAAAAGGGTACACCGGCGACAAGGATGTCATTGAGTCTAAAGAATAATTCTTACACGGCCATCGGTTCCTGTTCGATCTGGTTGTTCCTTGAGAGCCGAGTTAGTTTTCTTTTAATCAGCAGAAAATGAGTCTATGAAGATAGTTAAAGACGTTGCTGAAATGCAGCGAACAGCCGATGAGATCCGCCGGAGCGGGAAGAGGCTTGGCCTTGTCCCGACTATGGGATATCTCCACGAAGGCCATATGAGCCTTGTGGATGAAGCCCGGAAAAATGCGGATGTCGTCGCGATATCGATATATGTGAATCCCACGCAGTTTGCCCCGAACGAGGATCTCTCGAGTTACCCGAGGGACTTTGCCAGGGATGAAAAGCTGGCCGAGACACGCGGCGTCGACATAATTTTCGCGCCTAGCGACAGCGTCATGTATCCCCATAAGCAGCTGGCGTTTGTCGAGATAGAAGAAGTCTCGCGAGTTCTCGAGGGGGAGTTCAGGCCGACCCACTTCAAGGGGGTCGCGTCGGTTGTCGCGAAACTGTTCAACATAGTGAAGCCTCATATGGCAGTGTTTGGACAGAAGGATGCCCAGCAGGCATTCATAATACGAAAGATGGTTTCGGATTTGAACTTCGATGTGAATATAGTGCTTGCTCCAATAGTACGGGAGGAGGACGGACTGGCACTCAGCTCTAGAAACATCTACCTGTCTGAGGATGAGAGGAAGAAAGCGACGGTGCTCTACCGATCACTGAAGCTAGCGCAAAAAGCTGTCGGAGATAATGAAAGGAATCTTGCACGAGTACGGTCCGAGATGCTGGAGCTGATCGCTTCCCAATCCACAGGCAAGGTCGATTATATAGATTTCGTGGACCCCGATACCTTTTCAAAAGTTGAAGATGTCGGCTCGTTGGAAAGGGTGCTTGCCCTCCTCGCGGTCAGGTTTGGGAGGACGAGACTCATTGACAACATGATTCTGGAAACGCGTCCAAAATGAAAACTAGTGATCTTGGCGCGCTGCGCGCGGCGTTGCCTGAAATCCCGGGCATACAAGGAGAAGATTATTTTGTCTCAGTGGTTCTCTTGCTTCTCGTCCCGGTCGGAGAAGAATTTTCCATTCTCTTTGAGAAACGGGCTACGTCGATTAGGCAGGGAGGAGAGATTTCGCTGCCGGGTGGTCGTCACGATAAAGAGGATGAGTCCCTTCAGGCGACGGCAATTCGCGAAACCAACGAGGAGTTGGGGATCCCGGCGGAGAAGATTACGATCGTCGGTCGTCTCGATTCAGTCTTTGCTCCGATGGGCGCGATGGTCCATGTGTTTGTCGGAGTAGCGGATATATCTCCCTCGTCGATAAAGGAGAATCCCGATGAAGTTGAAAAAGCCTTCCTAGTGCCGGTGTCGTACTTCCAGGAAAACGCGCCGGAAGTCTACACGGTGGTTACAGAAGTCCATCCAAAGTACAAAGACAAGTCCACCGGAGAAGAGGTTGTCCTTTTTCCAGCGAAAGAGCTCGGGCTGCCGAGACGCTATTGGGACGGTTGGGGTGGATTCAAGCACAGGATATTTGTCTTCAAGACTCCCGAAGGAACGGTTTGGGGATTAACGGCAAAAATACTTGTCGACTTCGTTAAAAAGCTGACAAAGGATGGATGAGAAGCCAACTCTCCGGATTTTCACCTCGTGAGCCGGTGCTCTCAATAGAGTTCGGCGGCTGAAGACATACAGGCATAAAAAAAGGCGGTATTACAACCGCCTTTTTGAAACCGCGGGAATTGTCCGCGCGGTTACTTATTTCTTCCACTTACCTTTGACAGGCCAAACCTTTGCGACTCGGACGATGCTCAGTCCGGATCTACTGTTCACTACCCCGGTGACTTTGACTTCCTGTTCCATATAAGGAAGCAATAGGGAGTTCGCAGATTTATTGGTCGAGGTTACTGCCAAATACACATGTCCATGGCTAAGTATGCCGACAGGCAAGCCGCTTCTTACACATGCCGTCTGGCATGCCTTCGCGCTTTCGCCGTGGGTTCCTTTTGCCAAGTAGCAGGAGAGCCCAACGACCTGGCCCTCGAGCGTAGTGTTCATCGATTTCATGGACATAGCCATGTGCATGCCGTGACTTCCTTTCATGGACCCCATTCCCTGGGCCTGTGACATCGCGGCAGTTGAAACCACCGCCATGATTGCGAAAGCCACGATCTTCATGTATCGAGTCATTTCCTCCTCCTGCTTTTGTTCTTACTTATGAGCTTTGTCGAAACGCGCGGCCGCCTCTTTCCAGTTGAGGTTCTTCATGAATGCGGCGATGTAGTCTCCGCGTTTCAAACCGTAGTCAATCATAAACGCGTGTTCAAAAACATCGAGCACTACTATCGGTGTGCAGCCCGCGAGGTGTCCCATGTCGTGCTCGTTAATCCACTCGTTATAGAGCGCGCCGTTCGACCCATCGAGGTAAAGAAGCGTCCAACCGATGCCCCTCATGCTTCCAGCAGCTTTGAAGTCGGCTTCCCAGTTCGCGTAGCTTCCGAACTGCTTTTCGATAGCCGCGCTGAGGTTACTCTTCGCGAGCGGGTCTTTCCCGCCGAGGTTGTCGAAATAATATTCGTGGAGGCGCATGCCGTTGAATTCCCATCCGAACCTTCTCTTCAGCTCGGCATATTCCGGAGTACCCGTCTTACCGTCCTTCAACATCTGCGAAAGAATGTCCGCGACCTTGTTCGTGTTTGTTACGTACCCCTGATACAACGTGAAGTGATTCTCTAAAAGCTGCTTTGAGAAGCCCTCCATTCCGATTAGGTGACTGTAATTCTTAGCCTGATAAGCCATTGCTCATTCCTTTCTTTTTTGTTGCGAGAAATCGCCCCGCCCCCTTTCTGGCGATACGAGGCGATGACTCTCTTCTTGAAAAGGTTTTCTATTTCCTAAAGTTCCTTACGGCAGCCGATGTCTGTTTCTAAACCCTGTGTCGCTAATCCGTATCGTGGAGATGGCTGGATCTCCGCCGGAACTTCTTAAGCGCTGAACGAATGGCCGCAGCCGCAGGTACGGGTTGCGTTGGGGTTATCGAAAGTGAAACCTTTCCCGCTCAAACCATCCTGGTAGTCGAGCGTTACCCCAGCAAGATACGGGAGGCTCCTCTCGTCTATGAAGACTCTTACGCCCTGTGTCTCGATCACCCTGTCTGTATCATGCGAAGCTTCGTCGAAGCCGAGTGCGTAGCTGAAACCGCTGCATCCGCCTCCCTTGACTCCAATTCTAAGCCCGGCTGTCTCGGGTACATTGTTCTCGGACATAACTCTCTTTATTTCCTGCGCGGCTCTTTCGGATATATTGATTTCCGCCTGAGCTGTCTCTAAGTCTGCCATTTGTATTCTCCTGCGAATCTATTTGTAAAGTCTTGGTAAGATATTCCCAAGATGCATCATCAGAATTTCAAGGACGGTTTACCCGGTTTTGTCGTCCGGAATTCGGGGTAGTTAAGAGTCCAGATTCCGTCGGTAACTCCCTTAAAGACCCCGTCTGAAACCATCACCTTGATTAACGCATTAGTAATGGCTTCAAGTTCCGCGTCCGACGTCCTAAAACCGCCTGAAATCAGGAAATAATTCACGGCGTAACGGATATCCCTGTAGAAGAGGTTCGAGTTATGAAAAGTTGGGAACTTTGAGCGAAAAAAATTGAGGAATTGGATTTTGTGATTGGTGATGAAATCGATTTCTTTCATGGCTTTGTCCTTTTGTAAAAAAAATATAGAATCATCGTTCGGAAGATACAATTTCCTCGCTCAAGGTTAAGCCGAAACTCATTGTTGACTTCGTTCCACATTCGCCAGGGGGCGCTACGAATTTCAGTAATCCGAATGTTATTCCGATTCGTGTGAAGACAGGACATCCTGTTGCAATTTGTATCTCCTTTCTCTGAGTCGACGTTAACCTCTTCGGTAACCATCTTCTCTGGGGGTGTTTTGTACTCTCATGATTCGTGTTTAGAGCGTCCGCCGTGTGAATCCATCGAAATTGATTATTAGGGGCCCTGTCCTTAAATTTTTGCATATAAAATCTGGAGGAATACACAAATGGCAATTAAAGTCGCTATTAACGGTTTCGGTCGAATTGGAAGAAACGTTTTCAGGGCTGCATACAAGAACCCTAAGCTGGAAATTGTTGCCGTAAACGACATTACGGATGCAAAGACACTCGCGCATCTTTTGAAATATGACTCTGTGCTCGGCATATTCGCGGGTAAAGTCGAAGCTAAAGAAAATGAAATCATTGTAGATGGGAAACCTCTCAAGGTCCTTTCCGAGAAGGATCATCATAACCTTCATTGGAAGGATCTCGGCATAGACGTGGTCGTCGAGTCGACCGGTCTGAAGCACTTCACCGCCGGTGACGAAGCGAAGACCCACCTCGCGAACGGCGCGAAGAAGGTAATTATCAGCGCACCCGCGAAAGTGTTCGATATCACGATTGTCCTCGGCGTCAATGACAATCTTTACGATCCTGCCAAGCACAACATCATCTCTAATGCCAGCTGCACCACGAATTGCCTGGCACCTGTCGTGAAAGTCCTGCGCGATTCGTTCGGTATCAAGAAGGGCTTGATGACGACGATTCACTCCTATACGAACGATCAGAGAATTCTTGACCTGCCGCACTCGGATCTGCGCCGCGCGAGGGCAGCGGCTCTGTCAATGATCCCGACATCAACGGGCGCCGCGAAGGCAATCGGACTGGTCATGCCGGATCTTAAGGGAAAACTCGATGGCTTCTCGATGCGCGTACCGACACCGAACGTGAGCGTTGTCGACGTCGTTATCGAGGCGGACAAGCCGACAAGCAAAGAGGAAGTCAATAAGGCTCTAATGGCCGCGGCCGAAGGCCCCTTGAAGGGAATCCTTGGTTACAGCAACGAGCCTCTCGTTTCGATCGATTACCGCGGCGACGCGAGGTCATCGATTGTCGACGGACTCAGCACCATGGTTATCGATAACATGATAAAGGTTATTTCATGGTACGATAACGAATGGGGCTATTCGAACCGCGTTGTTGACCTGGTCGCGAAAGTCGGCGCGAAGCTTTAATCAGTTCATGTACGGGACGGGCCTGCCAATGGCCGTCCCGTATTTTTTTTGCCCGAAACCATGGGCAGAGTAGAAAGGGTAGATTGAATTTTTTTCTGATCGCAGCCGTGTTGTTGGGCTTCAACCCCACCCCGTCCCAGCAGAACGCCCGTGAAGTCTTCGATAGATGTCAAGCCCGAGTAATTGAAATCGACAGCTCGCTAAAAAGCATGGACTTGAGCTTCACTCAAAGGATGGAGTTGGTTTCGAGGGGCGGAAGTGTCGATAACCTTGTTTTCAGGATAACGGTGCGCCACGGGATTTTTAAGAGAGAATTGATTTCCGGAACGGTGCCTAATGGGAGCCGCTTTAATGCCGGCTACGACGCGTTCGATAAAATGTTCCTTTTGCACGAATATTTCTTTGATAAGGGGAAGACGCTTTCGAGTTGCGATCTTGAAGATCCTGCCGCAGGCGATGATCTCAGGCTCAAATTTTCCTTTGCCGAGCCGACGGACACCGATCATGCGATGAGCACGGTAACCGCGTCAATTGCTCCCGGTAACTTCACGCCCGTTTGGATAAGGGAGCATCTCAATGGACTACCGTTAGGAATGGAGTTTGACGACACGATTAACGTTTCACACGACAAAGCGCTGAATTTGTATTATCCGGAAAAGATAGTGATGCGCATATACGGCAAGTTCTTCTTCCTCCATGGCGAGATCGGGAAGATTACGATTCGAAACGAGGGGCTTCATAGAATATGAGGATCGCGATTCTTCTCCTTCTGGCGGGAATATGTACCACTGAAGCAAGGGCGCAGTCGCTTACGGCCGCATCGCTTTTGAGAGACTCGCGGCTCCGGATCGCGTCGTTGGAGAAAAGGGCCGACAGGGTAAACGGAAGTCTGATCGTGTCGGTCGCCTTTAAGGCGAGTATACTCGGAAGGACAGTTTCCGGAAACGCCAAGTACAGGATAATGATAAGGGACGGCGTGGACATGGAAAACCAGGCGGTCGGGAAACCGTTTTTCTCGGACTCGGGGTCGGCGCGTATGATGGCAAGAGAATTTGCCCGAAGGCTGAACAAGCCTATGATGGACTATTATCTCGATATGGCGTTCCCCTGGAGAAGATTTCTCGCTCACGCCGACAAGAAACGAGAGTTTACGGCGACGCTCGATTCTGATTCCGTTATGGTTGAGGGCCGGGTATGCTTCCTGATTTCTTACAAAGTCGACGCTGAAGGTGATTCCCTCAGCGCCGTGGGAGGAGGGAAGATTTGGCTTGACACTCACACACTTCTACCGGTGAGGACGGATCGCAATTTCAACACAAAGACCGATCGCGGAAACGCGCAAGTCGTTTCGACTTCCGAATTTGGCGCGATCCCTGGCGGAGTGCCGGTCTTGTTGAAGAGCGAGACGAGGACTGTCCCCAAGTTTTTCTTTGTGAGCTTGGGGGCGATCAAAACAATGGTTGAACAATCTGACTTTAATCTGGAGTGAAAAATGGAGAATACTTTCAACAAGAAGACAATCGAGAACGTAAATGTAAAGGGAAAGAAAGTTCTGGTCAGAGTGGATTTCAATGTGCCGCTTGACGAGAACAAGAACATTACGGACGATATCCGTATCGTGGAATCTCTCCCGACCATAAAGAAGATTATGAAAGATGGCGGGATTCCTGTTCTAATGAGCCATCTTGGAAGACCGAAAGGCAAACCGAAGCCGGAATTTTCGCTGGCGCCGGTAGCCAAGAGGCTTGGTGAGCTGCTTTCGACTAAAGTGATCATGGCGCCGGATTGTATCGGCGAAGCCACGAAAGCGGCGGTTGCATCGGCGAAACCTGGTGATGTCGTACTCCTGGAGAACCTTCGCTTCCACGCGGAGGAAGAGGCGAACGATCCGGAATTCGCGAAGCAGCTCGCATCGCTCGGCGAGATTTACGTTAACGACGCGTTCGGCAGCGCTCACCGCGCGCATGCGTCCACGGAAGGGGTCACGAAGTTTCTCTCCGAAGGATCGATACGAAAGCCCGCCGTCGGCGGTTACTTGATGGAAAAGGAATTAAAGTACCTTTCTCAGGCTGTCGGGAACCCGAACCGTCCTTACGTCGCGATTATTGGCGGCGCGAAGATCTCAGGGAAAATTGACGTTATCAACAACCTTCTTGGCAAAGTCGACGCGCTCATCATCGGCGGCGGAATGATGTTCACGTTCCTGAAGGCGATGGGAAAGGAAATCGGTAATTCGATACTCGAAGCCGACAAGCTCGAGCTCGCGAAGGAACTCCTGGCTAAAACGAAAAGCGGGAAGGCGAAGCTCCTGCTTCCGGTGGACTGCGTCGTCGCGGAGAAATTCGAGAACACTGCTGCCAGCAAGGTGGTTAGTGTCGATTCGATACCGCAGGGTTGGGTTGGCATGGATATCGGTCCGAAGAGCATCGAACTTTTCAGCAAGGAAATTGCAAGTTCGAAGACCGTCGTTTGGAATGGGCCGATGGGAGTGTTCGAGATGGACAACTTCGCGGCCGGAACAAAGGCGATAGCCGATGCGCTTGTTGTTGCCACAAAAAAAGGCGCGGCTACTATCGTAGGCGGAGGAGATTCCGCGGCGGCAATAGCGAAATTCGGCATGGAAAAACAGGTTTCGCACGTATCGACGGGCGGCGGCGCCTCCCTCGAATTCCTCGAAGGAAAAGTGCTCCCAGGTGTTGCAGCACTCGACAATAAATGATTAAAATGGAAACAGACGGAGGTTTATAGGTGTTGAGTAAGGTGAAGGAAATATGAGTTACTATACGAATTATTCGGGATACTATACGCCTCCGTCGAGTTTCAGATTCTTTCCGAAAGGGATGAAGTTTCTCCTCATCTCTACTTCGGCGGTCTTCCTCTTTCAGCTCTTCCTGCAGCTTGGCCTGCGAATCGGGCATGTATATCTGTACGATGTTTTCTTCAGACTCTTCGCGCTTTACCCTCTTGGTCAGGGGTTCCTGGTCTGGCAACTGGTAACCTACCTTTTTCTTCACGGCGGTTTCTTCCACATATTCTTCAATCTCCTGGCGCTCTGGTTCTTCGGAGTTGAGCTGGAGAATCTTTGGGGGACCCGCAGGTTTTTGACTTTCTACTTCATCTGCGGAATCGGGGCCGGGATATCAAACATACTCCTCACCCCACTCTTCACGACACCGCTGCCGACGATCGGTGCATCGGGAGCCATCTACGGCGTCCTCCTCGCCTTCGGAATGCTTTTCCCAGAAGTGCCGGTCTACATCGCGTTTCTTTTCCCGATAAAGGCAAAATATGTCGTGGCGTTTTTCATCGCGATGGAGTTGTTCAACGGTGTCATGAACACCTCTGATGGAATAGCGCACTTCGCCCACCTGGGCGGCGCGTTCGTCGCGTTCATATACCTTCTTTACTATCGGAGGTCAGTTCCTTCCTTTGGAAGACTTTCCGATTTCATGTCGAAGCAAAAGGAAGCATTGACAAGCAAGATTCGGCCGAAGAAGAAATATTCAGATACCAACGTCATTACGGATGTCAATTTCAGGGAGGTGAAGCCGCGCCGGGAAGTTCACGATGAAGGCGGTTTCAGCCAGGCGAAGCTCGACGAGATTCTGGACAAGATAAGCGCGTCCGGATATGACTCGCTGACTGAAGACGAAAAGAAAGTTTTATTCAATGCCAGTAAGAAGTTAAATTAGTTTTTAGAGAGCGGTCAACCCGCTTTTTGACATAGATACGAGAGAGGATACGATGATAGAGCTGCCAGTAATTTCGAATCAGACGGAACGGGTAAACCCGCCATCTCCGGAGCTGCCGTTGAATTTCAATCAGCCGAAACGTAAGTCCAGAAAGGTGTTCATAGGTAAAGTCCCCGTGGGAGGCGGGGCCCCTATCACCGTCCAGACCATGACGAAGACGAAAACCTCCGATGTGGACGCGACAGTCAAGCAGATTGTCGAAGCGGCAGACGCGGGAAGCGATATCGTACGCGTCACGGTGAACGACAAGGAAGCGGCGGCAGCGATAGGGGAGATCGTCAAGCAGTCGCCCATCCCTGTAGTTGCGGATATACATTTCAACCACATATTTGCCATCAAAGCCCTCGAGGGAGGGGTGGCAAAGGTCAGACTGAATCCCGGCAATATTGGAAGTGTGGACAGGATCCGGCAAGTCCTTTCCCTCGCGAAAGAAAGAAAGGTGCCCATAAGGATCGGGGTGAACTCGGGCTCGCTTGAGAAGGATATTCTTGAAAAGCACGGCTACCCGACGGCCGAAGCGCTTTACGAAAGTGCGATGCGGCACGTCAATATCTGCGAAGAGAATGACTTTCACGACGTTATTATCTCTGTCAAGTCAACCGACGTCCGCCTGATGATTGCCGCTTACCGGCTCATAGCGGAAAGGACAGACTATCCGCTTCATCTCGGAGTAACCGAGGCAGGCCCAACGAGAATAGGCACGATAAAGTCGTCGATCGGGATCGGTACTCTGCTCGCGGAAGGTATTGGCGACACTATAAGAGTTTCACTGACGGACGACCCGGTGAGAGAGGTCGAGGTTGGAAAAGAGATTTTGCGCTCGCTAGGTCTCGCGACGCGAAACGTCGAACTTATCGCTTGCCCGACATGCGGGAGGCTAGAGGTGGATCTCTTCTCGATCACGAAACAGCTTGAAGAGCGCCTTGCCGGCATAAAGAAACCAGTGAAGATCGCGATACTCGGATGCGTCGTTAATGGTCCCGGCGAAGCGAGCGAAGCGGATATAGGTGTCGCTTGCGGAAAGGGAGTCGGCATACTCTACCGAAAAGGAGAAGTCATCCGCCGCGTGAAAGAGGAAGAGATAGTGAACGCTGTGGTAGAAGAAGTCGTCAAATTCCAACCGACAAATTGACTTTGATGAGAAATTGGAGTTCCAAGAGAACCTAAGCTAATGAGCTGCATTTTCTGCGACATATCGGAAGGTAAGGCGGCGGCAGATTTCATCTTCAAAGACGGAGACGTGTTTGCCATCAGGGATGTCCATCCCGCCGCTCCGACACATATCCTTATCATCCCGAGGAAACATGTGGCTAGCCTCGCAGAAATGGAGTGGGTTGCCGACACTAATCTGGTTTCGAAGATGGTGGCCACGGCGGTCGATGTGGCCAGGAAAGTTTCTATTTCCGAAAGAGGTTACAGGCTGGTCTGGAACTGCCGAGCCGATGGCGGCCAGACGGTCAGTCATATACACCTTCATCTATTAGGCGGCAGGCAGATGAAATGGCCGCCGGGGTGATGATACAATGAAAACGAACAGAGTAATATTCCTGGCGTGGTTCGCGCCGCTGATTTTCATGCTCATCGCGTTCTACGTCCTCTTTAACAGCCAGGCTCCGACGGCGGCGAAGGTGGTCTTCACGTCTGTACCGGTGCTTATATGGATCCTTGGCGGGTTCGCGATCTACCGTGAGTACCACGAACAGAAGAAAGAACGCCGCAGGGAAGAGGAGATTCTTGACGAGGTCAAACAAATATTGAATACTCCCAGGAACGCACCCGACAAGAGGCATTCTGAAGAACGAAGAGACTGAAGAGGTCGTGGAACATCAATGCGACGGAGGCAAGCCGCTTCAGGGGCGGTTGTGTGAATATCGCTATCATCTTGACTGAAATGACTTTCCAAATTCTTCCGCAGCAAGCAACGATGCGGGCGGGCTTGGTTACTCCTTTTCCGCGGAGTGTTGAATGAATATCCCCGATTTCTTCTTGCGATACTGGCTTCTCATTGCCCTATACCAGGCAACTTGTGCCTTTGCCTCTTCTGCGGTAGCGGATCGTAAGCGACGCGACCAGGGGTACTGGTTTTTGTCCGGTCTAGTACTTGGAATATTTGCTCTCGCCGCGGTTATCATCGTCAAGAGACGTTCTGAGGAGCTCGCGCCGAAGAATAATCTCCTGCTGGATTCTGAGCACTACCTGCGGAGCGGATGGAGAGTAACACTTTTTCTCGTAGCCATAATCGCGATTTACTACATCTCCGCTATCCTGGCCAAGCTGACGGGCGTTGTACCGATACAATCTTTCTATTTCCTCTTTTACATCGACGTGATCATCGCAACGTACCTTCTCATTAGGTTCGTTGACAGACGAAGATTCGTCTCCGTCGGGATTCCTTATCACGGCAAGATCTGGAAAGAGTTGCTTCTCGGATTTCTGATTGGCGCGGTAATGATTGGGGCTGTCGGCGGAGTTGAGCTGGCGGCTGGTGCCATCAAGTTGAACATCAGGCCAGGGCAGAATTGGCTTCTCGTGATTAGAAACTTCGGATTGAGTTTCATCTTCTTCGGCTTTTTTGCGATGGGCGAAGAGCTGGTTTTCAGGGGCTATCCATTCCAGGCATTGATTGATGGGACTGGGGCCGTTGGCGCGACGATCCTCATGTCGATTTTTTTCGGTGCGATGCACCTGGCAAACCCTTCCGCGGATTTTCTGTCGACGCTGAACACGATGCTTGCTGGAGTCTGGCTTTCTCTGGCATACTTGAAGACTCGCGCGCTTTATTTCCCATTCGGAATGCACTTCTCGTGGAATCTGGTGCAGAGTTTCTTTCTTTCGCTTCCTGTCAGCGGATTGCTCACGAACAGGACGATATTCGTTCCGACGGATTACGGTCCCTATTGGCTTACGGGTGGAAGGTATGGTCCTGAAGCCGGAGTCGGCACGACGGTCGTGATCGCGGCCGCTATCGCTTATTTGCTCATCAGCAAGAAAATAAAGCCGGCATACGATTACGAGGCGACCAGGCAACGCTTTGCAGTTGCCGACAGGAGCAATGCCGCCTGACATCCGTTTAGTACCAAAAGGGTTACAGAGTTCGAAGGGTCATGTGGGCTGCAAAATGTTCAACCCCAGGCAGAAGCTAAACAATTGCACAGAGTACAACAGAGAGAACAATTTCTTTCCGTGGATCTATTTGCTTCTTCCGCACATTAATATCCCAATAAGGTAATGCGGAATACTGCAAGGAGGTATCCGTGGAACTCCCGCAGGGTCTTGTGGACGGTGAAATGTTTAAATCCAGGCAGCGGCTGGCTGCCAGGGAGGTGGGTGGGAAAAGATCTCTACTACTTTGACCGTTTCATTACTAGAAGAGTCATGTCGTCGAATTGCGGAGTCTCCGCGACGTGAGCGTTGACCTCTTCAAAAATCCTGGCTGCAATCTCCGCTGCGGATAAGCTGAGAGATTTCTTCACTAGGGCTTCAACCCGCTCGGCACCGAATCTTTCTCCTCCTGAATTGACTGCGTCGTGAACCCCATCTGAACAGACCACCAGTACGTCGCCTTTATGGACTTCCATCTCCTCGCTTTGGAAGGGAAAGTCTTCCACCACTCCGAGCGGAACACCGCCCGCCTTTAAACGGTGTGCGCTTTTTCCCTTATGGAAGAAGAGCGGCTCTTCATGGCCGGCGTTAGTATAGGTGAAGAAATTCTTTCTCGCGTCAAGAACGCCATAAAATAACGTCGCGAACTTGTCGGGCGCTGTCGAACTGAAAAGTAGATTGTTCGATTGCGCGACGCATTGTCCGGGATCGGGATTTAGTCTCGAATACGCTCTGATGCTTGCCTGCACATTCGCCATTAGTAGCGCCGCGGGCATCCCTTTCCCCGACACATCGCCAAGAGAAAAAGCGACCCTGTCGCTCTCGAGCTGTATGAAATCATAAAGATCGCCGGCGACAGATTTCGCCGGGATAGAGTCCGCGAAAAACTCGTAGCCATCGGTCGAAGGGATCTGCTTCGGAAGGAGTCCCATCTGCACGGTGTGGGCCGCGGAGAGATCCTTCTCGAGCGCTATTTTGTGGCGCTCTTCCTCGTAAAGACGGGCCTTTTCGACGGCGAGCGCGGCATGAACAGAAAGAGCGTTTATCCCTATCTCATCTTCGTGCGTGAAGGCGCCTTCTCGCTTGTTCAGCAGCTGGAACACGCCTGCTATCTTTCCTTCCTTGTCGCGCATCGGCATACAAAGTATTGTCCTGGTATGGTAACCAGTTCGCTTGTCTATTTCCGGATTGAATCTGGCATCGAGATAAGCGTCAGGGATGTTCAATGTATCGCCGGTGGCGGCGACATATCCGGCAATGCCCTTTCCGACGGGGAGCCTGATAGTTATCGGCTCGGAAGCCTCCAGCACCTTCGACCACAACTCTCCCTTCCTCTCGTCGATCAGATAGACGGTTCCGCTGTCGGCGTCTACCGTCTTCAGGGCAATATCGAGAATTATCTTGAGCAGATTGTCCAGATCAAGCGTTGAGTTGATCATCTTCGACGCGTCGATGATGCGCTCAAGCCTTCGTACCTCGGTGACAAGATGTCTGGTGGTGCGCTCGAGCTCCTGCAGGAAATGGTTGTTCTGTGACCGAAATCTTATTGAAGTCACGAGAAGGAGCCTGATGGCAAATGGATGGCTCTCCGCGAGGAGTTTGTCGAAATCTCTTTTGGAAAGGACATAGGTGGTGCAATCGTCAAGAGCGACGGCTTTGCCAGGGTTGGGGCGGCCGTCGATAATTGATATCTCTCCGAAGAAGTCTCCGGGATGCAGCAGGGCGAGGCGGAAGTCGTCGCCGAGTCTTGTCATTCGAGTCAGCTTCACGCGTCCCTCGAGTATAAGGTGGATGCCTGAGCTCTCGTCGTCGTCTTGCATTATGGTTTCACCGGCGATGAAATGTTGTTCGCGAAGGCGTGGAAGTATAAATGCGTATTCTTGTTCGGTTATGTCCTCAAGCAGGATGTTGAGCCGAAGACGGTCGATGGCATTTGTAATCATTTTCGGTCCGGTCTGCTCCCTAAAGTGTTAAGAAACGACCGCTCTATGGAACAAGACCGGCCGTCCCACCTTCATTTCCGACTGATAACATCATTGGACGCTGTTGAAATTAACAGTCCGGTCCATTAAAGCAAATATTCGGCTCGGGATTGATTTGAAGATCGGCTGGTTATTGGCGGTCCTTATACGCCAGGACAATTACACGGAAACATTCCGTGATCGCACTCGACAAGCGCGGATTAGCCCGAATCCGTTTATCGGCTTAACTCAAATCTTCCGTGTCTCTAGAGCTCTGTAAGTCGTCTCCAAATATATCTACAGGCGGATGGTCAGTCTCTTCCGCTCTCAATCGTCGTCAACTTCCGGAGATAGTCAACCTCCATCGACAGGCAATGACGACTTCGCCGGTTAGGTTCTTAGTGAATTGTCGGAGCGTGGTAAGGTCCGGAGGACAAATCGGCGCGGAGCCAGAAGTCTATTTGTTTCGGAGCCTTGAACTGTCCGGGTCCCTCGCCTCTGTACCCGCCTCTATCACCTCCGCCATATTCGCCTCCACCATACTCACCTCCACCGTAACCATCCCCCTCCATACCGCCGGGCATCTGGCCACCATCTCCTCCTTCACCGCCGAAGTCGCCACCGCGGCCTCCGCGCCGTTCTAGCGAGGAGGGGCGTTTGAAGGTGCCTCCGATAATTCCTATACCTACTTCATCTCCCTTCGGATTGATCGCGTAGGGATCACTGGCGGACGAATGCAGCGGAACTCTCAATTCATAGATCAACCCGTTATCAGATCCTCTCATCTGCAATTGGATCCCTTTCAGATCAGCGATCGACAGCTTCTCAGGTCCTTTAGGATTTACGCCGAGTAGTTCCAATTCATTGGGGTTCCTCATAACGAACGTCGCATTCTCCTGCTCCTGGTTCTGTTTGGAATCGAAGTCTTTTCGGAAGTTAGCGCCGTTAAACCTGCCCACAGGGAAATGAATTCCGAATTTCTGTCCCGCGCCTCCTGTCGGATCGAACCAGACTGTGAGCCCAAGTCCTCTTATCTGGAAAGCCTGCCTGCGATCAGTTGTCTTTAAGATCAGGTATAAGTATTTCGAGTCGTTCCTGACTCCGGCGGTCATCTGCGCGGAAGGGATATAAAACATCGTGTCTCCCCAGTCGCTGTCTTTTCCATCAACGATAATCTTATTGGCGCTCCACATGCTTTTAACGAGAAGCATGCTTGTGCAGCCGGTGAACAGAAGCGGTGTTGCCAATAGAAGGAATGGAACGTATTTCGACAACCTCATGAAAATACTCCTTTGAGTTTGCTATGGTGAACTTGGCTCTTCGGGCTAAACCTAGATTTTGAGTCGTTATTCTGTAGCTAAGTTTAATTAAATTTTACCTAAAAAATGAACTGGCCATTAGTCATCCTCGTCGGATCGCAGCTTCTTTTCAGCACAGGCGACCTTCTGGCGCGCACTTACATGCGCAAATACGGCTTTTCGGTCGCAACTTTCCTTAGCCTTTGGTTCGCTGTTTACTTTACAATCCGAACAATAGCGATGTTTGGGCAACTTTATGTGTTCACGTCCGTCCAATTAGGCAAGACCATGGCGCTATTTGGCGCGGTCTCAATAGTCCTTTCCAACGTGCTGGGCCTGCTGGTACTGAAAGAGGTCTTGAGTCCCGTCTCTTACGCCGCCGTTGCTCTGGCGGTGGCGGCTTTTATGGTCATGGCCGTTCGTTGAAAATCTGCGAGGCGCGAAGCGATTCCTCACTGGCCGGTGAAAAGGACATTACCCGGTTAATGATTGCTATTCGCCCGCGTTTGGAGTAGATTTTTCCACTGCTTTTCACTTTGAACAAGGAGGACCAAATGTACAAATCCCTGTCTGCGATCGTTCTTGCTCTCATTGTTGCAGCCGCACCATTGTCGGCGCAGACGAGAAGAGAGAAGAGTGATTCCAGCAACTCAGAAATTCCCAAGCCGCTTCTGGTGTCGACGCAACATAGCATCACGATCGACGGCAAGTTGATTCATTACACCGCAACAACGGGAACGATACTTCTGAGGAACCACAACAACAAACCGATAGCTTTATACGGTTTCACCGCCTACACCAAAGACGGCGTAACCAATCCTTCCACGCGGCCGATCACGTTCGCGTACAACGGCGGTCCAGGATCGTCGTCGATATGGCTACTTATGGGAGCGCTCGGCCCGAAGAAAATTGTGACTAACGACCCGCACGCGACACCGCCCGCCCCGTACACGCTGGAAGACAATACCAACTCGATACTCGATGTGACCGATCTGGTCATAATCGACGCGATGGGCACCGGCTTCAGCAGGCCCGTCGGAAAGGCGAAGGGATCTCAGTTCTGGGGAATAGACGAAGACGCCAAGGGAACCAGTGAATTCATCTACCGGTATATCGCGAAGTACGATAGATGGAATTCCCCAAAGTTTCTCTTCGGCGAGAGCTATGGCACCACGCGTAACGCCGCGACAGCTGACTATCTGTACGAGAACGACGGCATTCAACTGAACGGCGTCATATTCCTTTCCACCGTTTGGAATTTCGAGACGCTCGCGTTCGCCCCAGGCAACGACCTGCCGTATGAACTCTATCTCCCTACATACGCTGCGGTGGCGTGGTATCACAATGCGCTCCCCAACAAGCCGAAGGATCTCCCCGCATTCCTGGATAAGGTGAGGAAGTTCGCGAGAAATGAATATGCCAACGCGCTGTTCAAAGGCGCCTCGATAGATAGCACAGAGTACAATGACGTGCTCGACAAGCTTTATGAGTATACAGGTATCTCGAAATCATACTGGTCGAAAGCGAACCTCAGACTGAGTGAGCCGCAATTTACCGCGGAGCTCTTGCGCAACCGCGGCGAAGCGGTCGGCAGGCTCGATGCGCGATATACCGGACCGGAAGAGGATATGATCGGCGAGTATTCGAGATACGATCCTCAAAGCGTTAAAATAAGCCCGCCATTCATGACAGGCTTCCTGGATTACCTTTACAACGATCTGAAATATCCGACGAAGTATTATTACCGCATGGACGCGTATGGTATGAAGGGATTCAAATGGGACTGGAACCAGTACGGGCGCAGGTCTTTTGGCTTCCGTGATCCAAACGTTGCTCCCAACCTGGCGGATGTCATGTCCAAGGATCCATATCTGAACATCCTGATGTTGAACGGCTACTTCGATCTCGCGACGCCTTTTTACGCTACGGAGTACACGGTTGACAATCTCGGCAACAACATCCCGGATCTTCTGAAGAGGGTACACTTCAAATATTTTTATTCGGGTCACATGGTTTACGTGAATCCCAAGGTGATGCCTCAGCTTCACAAGGATGTAGCCGACTTCATCGAGTCGATGATACATCCAAAGGATTAGTCCAACAGCAGGTGCTAAATGCATTAGCCACGCTCTCATGAGCGTGGCTATTTAATTTTTCCGCATCTGGAAGTCGGCGATTCATTCATCAATATCGAATGTTGTTTAAACGTCCCTAAACGCGTATATTAATCGCGCAATATCCAAGTCTTCGGCTTCGGAAACCACGCAGAGTTTGAAAAATTGGACGCCCGGGTGGCGGAATTGGCAGACGCGCTAGATTCAGGGTCTAGTGACCGCAAGGCCGTGCAGGTTC
>JAJYRM010000204.1 GCA_021794075.1 Bacteroidota bacterium
TGCCGTGATGCGTTAGCGGATCAATGGATATATGCCAAATCTGAAAGATGTGAACAACTTAGTGATGGGTGCGTGGCTGGTCCTTCTTCTCTTTTGGTTCTTCTCCGCCGCGAACGTGAAAAGGGACGTCAGAAAGTCATACGGTATGCGCGGTCGCTCCTTGACGCTTGTCCGATTAATACTCGCACTGGCGCTCACTTACATGTTCCCGGCAGTGACGACAAAGATATTCGGCCATTCAAGGACGGCGCCGCGGGATGTGGCGATGCGAACAGCGGGGTTGGTGCTCGTGCTGGGAGGGATCGCGTTGGCCATCTGGGCAAGGAGTCATCTTGGAAAGAACTGGAGTTCCCACCCCGCACTCAAAGAGAATCATGAACTTATCACAACCGGCCCATACAGTACCATCCGTCACCCGATTTACACAGGTATGTTAACGGCTTTCATCGGATCGGTTTTCGCTACCATGGCCCCATTCTGGGTTTATCTCTTAGTCTTGATGGCGATTACATTCGTTTACCGGGTGCATGTCGAAGAGGGGATAATGATTCGGAATTTTCCTGATACATATCCAAATTACAAATTGAGGACGAAAGCGCCAATTCCATTTCTCTGGTAACCAAGAATACTGACGGCAAAAGCTGCCGCTCCTTTTCCCCACCTCTCCCGACCTCACACCGCGAACATATGTAATCCTAACTGATAGTTGTTATCTTTTGTTAACGACTCGTGAAACACATGGAGCACTATTGGAACCAAAATGGCTGGAGTGGGCGAAAAGCCTTCAGGCGGAAGCTCAGAACGGACTGACATTCTCTCAAAACGAATTTGAAAGAGAGCGATACAATCACATCCTCGATATAGCCGCCGAGATGATGGCGTCTAACTCAGATACAGACCTCTCATACGTCAAAGGCCTGTTCAAGGATGTAGAAGGATATATGACGCCGCGCGTCGACGTACGCGGAGTCGTCTTCAAGGATGACAAAGTCGTCCTCGTCAAAGAGAAGGCCGACGGAGGCTGGACATTGCCGGGTGGATGGGCAGATCCGAACGAAACGCCTTCACAGTCGGTCGAACGAGAAGTATTCGAAGAGTCCGGCTTTCGCGTCAAGGCCGTGAAAGTCCTTGCTGTTTTCGACCGCGCGAAACAGGGACATACTCCCCCCTTCCCTTATCACGTTTACAAGCTGTTCTTCTTGTGCGAACTCAAGGGAGGAAAAGAGACGACGAGCATCGAGACGGACGCGGTGGATTGGTTCACGGAAGACAATATCCCGGCACTCTCATCGGCCCGCACGACGGCCAGCCAGTTGAGAAGATTTTTCGAGCACCATCGTAATCCAGAACTGCTGACAGACTTCGATTGATCATAAGATCTTGTTGTCCTTGACAATGGTGGCGGCATGTTGCGTCACCTCGCTTAAGCAGTAGCTCTTCAAGCGCATACTGTGAATTGAAATAGTTTTTCACTAAAATAATTCGGTTATGATATGAATAGCGTGAGACCAAATAACGCGGCCCTGGTGACTTTCCTATTCATCGTCGCCATAGCCATATCCGCACTCTACGACCTTCAACCGCCGAGTCCTCTCCCCGCTTCGGCTCCCGACACGCTTTTCTCCGCCGACAGGGCCGTCGGTTACATTAAGGAAATCGCGACGGAGCCTCATCCACTTGGCTCAGCTGCAAACACAACAGTTCGAGACTACATTGTCCGGCAACTTAAGGGAATCGGGATCGAACCGAACCTCGACACAACTGTCGTCACCGGCTCATACTCGGGGATTCATTATGCCGCGCGTGTCGTGAACATCATCGCGCGCATACCGGGAGCAGATAACACGAAAGCTGTGCTCTTGATGGCACACTATGATTCGGTGCCGACGGGACCGGGCGCGAGCGATGACGCTTCCGGGGTCGCGACTCTTCTTGAAACTCTTCGCGCGCTGAAAGCTTCTCGGCCTCTCAAGAACGATATCGTTGCCGTGTTCACCGACGGCGAAGAAAACGGGATGATGGGCGGACAGGCATTGGCAGATAGCAATAAGCTCATTCACGGGATCGGCGTCGCCCTCAACTTCGAAGCTCGCGGCACGAGCGGGCCGTCGATCATGTTCGAGACGAGCCCCGACAGCTCTTCCGGCAATGGCAACGGTTGGCTGATCAGGCAGCTTGCCGCGTCGGGCGCTGACCCGGTCGCAACTTCTATATCTGAAGAGGCATACAAACATCTTCCGAACAATACAGACTTCACGTGGTTGAAGGCTAAGGGAGTTGCAGGTCTAAACTTTGCCTTCATAGGGGACTGCGAACACTATCACAGCGAGATGGACAATTACTCGAACGTACACGAGTCCAGCATACAACACGACGGCTCTTACGCTCTCTCCCTCGCCAGGGAGTTCGGAAATGAGCAGCTCCCCGGCCCTAAGTATGTAAATTATACTTACTTCAATTTCTTCTGGCCAACATTCGTTGCTTACCCGTCAACTTTGATAAGCGCGATCACGCTCCTCGCCGTGATCCTATTTCTTTTGACGGCGTATGTCGGCAGGGCAAAAAAGGTGATTAAACTTCCGAAGGCCATTTTAAGTGTGTTGTTGTCGCTGATTCCGCCGGGACTGCTCGGCGTCGGGAGTTATTTCTTGTGGAAGGCGTTGCAGGAGACATATCCGGAGGCGGAGCATTTTTATTTAGGGGCATTCTACAACGACGGCCTGTTCCTTATCGCGATTATTTTTGCTGCCGTCGCGCTGACGACGGCATACTTTGTCTATTTGCGGAAATATTTCAGATCTTCAGAAATGGCAATGGGAGCCCTATTCTGGTGGCTGGCGGCGACGGTCGCAGCAACGAATTACGCGCCTCAGGGCGCCTATCTGTTCCAATGGCCCCTTATCTTCAGCCTGCTCGCACTCCTACTGTTCTTCGTCGGACCTAAATCGGACTTCAGATCTCCACTGATAATGCTTGCGCTCCTAATCTGTACCATACCCGGGACTTATCTCACGACCTCGACTTCTTATCTTCTTTATTTGACCGGCGTTCTCCCCGGGATGGCGGCGGGAATCGTGGTTCTCGTAATACTCACCATCGAAACACTCCTCCCACAAGTGGCTATCGTGACCGCTCCTAACAAATGGATTCTCCCTGTCGCCGCCATCGCGATAGCCGTCATATTCGCCGGAGTGGCGCTCCTAACTCATCGTCTGGATGCCGAGCATCCCAAAGCCGACAGCATGGACTACGCGCTGGACACTAACGACTCGACGGCGTATTGGATATCATTTGATAATTCGCCCGATGAATGGACCTCGCAGTTCATGCGTAACCGCCTCTCGATAGACTCAATGCCGGATTTCTTCCCCGACTGGTGGAGAAGACCAGCCATGGCAGGTAAAGCCAAGCCTGTCAACATTAAGCCCGCTTCCATCACTATGACTGCCGATTCGACCTTCCGCGGAGCCCAGTTCATGCAGCTGCTCCTCAAGCCGGCGCCGGGCACGAGAAATGTCACGCTCACCGCCGAAGAGGGAGCACAGATACTCTCTTCCACGGTTGACGGCCAAGTTGTATCAGACTCGTCCGCCATATTTCCTTCAGGGAAGAGAAAGAGATGGATTCTTCATTACTATGGCGTTCCTGACAGTGGAAGCACCATTTCATTCGTCATACCGGTTGGCCAGAGATTGCAGCTCACCGCCGTTGAAGTCGTCTCCGGCCTCCCCGAAGTGGGTAGCCTTCCAAGCTATCCGAGACCGGCATCTATAATGCGACAGCCCTTCGTCACGACGGACGCTTCTTTGATTTTCAAGAGCTATACTTTCTAACCCCATTAGAAATAGCATCCGGCTTGGCGAGTATTTTCGTAGCGTTGAGCCCGCTGAATGAAGTAGAGATACTTCCACCAGCGGCGCTCTCCACGCACACCTTCGACTAATCCAATTCCCAAATTGAGCTTATGATAATCGGCATGCCCCTCTTTTCAATTGAGCAAGGGATCATGTAAATTTACCGAAATGCCGGGAGTGTTTATGAGTCGTGCCATATCCCTTTTCGTCATCATAATTGTGTCCGCCGCCTTGCCTTCCTCAGCGCAGACCACAAAGCCGATTCGGGACAACGTGGGATTTTGCTGGGACGCGCGGCAGATGACTAGGCTGATAGCCTATCTCAAAAAAACGGAGAAAGCGCCCCCCGCCCGGACGAACATTGTCGCGGCTATTTCACCTCACGACGATTACCTTTACGCCGCAAGGATTTATTATCCTCTATATCGAGCGCTCAGGGCAAAGCAGGTCGTGATATTTGGAGTGACACACGGCGATGTCAGGAAAGAGATCGGCGACCCGCATGACGTCCTCATATTCGACAACTTCGAGAACTGGCCCGGCCTCGGGCGTCCTGTCGCCGTCTCAAATTTGCGGGAATACATAAAGACGCATCTCGACACTTCAATGTACATGGTGAGCGACAAAGCGCATGCTTCGGAGCATTCAATCGAAGCGCTCCTCCCCTTCCTGCAATATTTCAATCCGCGCGTTGAGATTACGCCTATCATGGTGACAAAAATGTCTT
>JAJYRM010000061.1 GCA_021794075.1 Bacteroidota bacterium
TTACCCGTCGGAAGCGACACCACTCCCCCCGGATTATTCTGAACCCACTCCACAAACCGCAGCGCCGTCAGCTTGCCCAGCATTGGAAAGTTCTCTACCGTTATCACCGCCGCCTTCTCCGTCGGCCCATACATCAGCTCCTGGCCTGATCTAACAAGAGCCTTCTCTTCTACTCTAGACTTCGTTTTCATAATCTATATTCTTTTCATGATTTTGATTTTCAGAGGCATTGAATTGCACTCGCCGCTTTCGTGGGAAGCCTTCTTATAAAAAGGAGAAGGCCGCGGGCGTCCGCGGCATGGGTGGTAAACTTTATTGGTTATTCCCGATTCACGCTTATAATCTAACGAAGAGGTGGTTTACTTGCAATAAAAGCGTTCTTGCGCTTCAAAGACAGCTGCGCTCATGTGCGTGTAGTATCCGAGTCATCAGAATCGCTTCCCCCGCCTTGTTTTCGCGTGCGCGTTCGTACACCAACCGCAATCCCGATTGTTGGGCTCCCTAACTCTGGACAAAAATGGGTGAGTTTATTTTTCTCGAAAACTTTCGCGACAGTTGATACTGTGCAAACGAAAGAGAAAATCTCAGTAGCGGGGTGGACTATACTTCAACAACTGTGTGGTTTATTTCCGTTCTCGTCACAGAGTTCAAGGAACGGACATCGGGCACTTTAAAATGACTCCCGAGAATTATCGATGCCGCACCCATTGCGACTGAATAGTGTCCGTGAGAGCTGGTTACGACTCTCAACGTCTCACTGGTTATAGACAGCGTGTCCAACTGAATCGCCTCTTTGACCGGCCTTACGATGATATCATCGAGTTCTGCCAGATCACCCGATATGATTAGCGTGTCGGGATTGAGCACGGCGATCACGCTGCTGATTCTTCTACCTATGAAATGACCGACCCTATGGAAAAAGGAGAGCGCGATCTGGTCTCCCTTCTTTGCAGCGTCTATCATTATCCTTGTATCTATCGCTACCGGCGCGGAATCATAGCGTTTCAAGATCTCACCTTTCCGCAATTGGCTTCGCAGGTTCGTGAGCATCTCGCTCAGATCGGACATCGGCATAATCAACTCGCCGGCGCAGAACGAAGAGCCGCGATAGATCTCCTCGTTAATTATTACTCCTATCCCGATTCCATGGACGTTCTTGTCAAATTCCATCAGAACGGTCATGGAGTTTCTGCTGTCCCGCGCCACGCCGATCCATTTGTCCCCGACCGCGGAAGCATTAGCGTTATTCTCTACGATCACCGGGAACGCGTACTGTTTCTTCAAGGCCGCCAACATCGGAACGTTCATTTCCTGAAAAACGTCGGTCATCACGACAAGGTCGGTGACGTTGTCTACTATACCAGCCACGGCAACGCCGAGTCCGACGACCTTGCTCCTGTCAATTCCGGACTCCGTCAGGATGTCATCGACAATCACCGTAATATGGTGAACGAGCTCATCAAGCGTCTCGAACTTATCTATCCTGTAAATTTTCTTCGCAACTATCTCTCCGGAAAAATTCAGGATAACCGCCGTGAGTTCTCCCACCTCTACGTCGACGCCGAGAGCGTATGCCGCATCGTTGTTCAGGCTCCACAGATAAGGCTTCTTCCCCCCCTTTTCAGTGGATTCCCCCTTACCAAGGTTTATCACGAGGGACTGCGAAGCCATGTCTTTCAGAATATTAAAGATAGTCGACGGCCTCATTCCGGTAATCCGAACCAGGTCTGAACTCGATAGGATCTTGTTAACCCTGATGAGGTTCAGCACCAGCCTGTCGTTAATATTCTTTACGAGCTTCAAATCGCCTGTTTGCATTGCAAATACCTGCTTTTACCCTGTTATCCTGTTTATCTTATGCGTTAAATTTAAAGAAAGTCCTGCAAGGGTACAAGACTGGCAATATCTACACAACATCATCGCAGATTTCATAAGTGTTGAGAGGCATCACTGCCACACGAAGTCTCCATTCTTCACGGACCAGTCCAGGCCAAAGAAACCCGCCGCTTTCAAGCCTGCAAGCCCTTTCGTGAGAATCTCTCGGTTTAGAAGAGTCATGTCCGGAAGCGCGAAACCTGGCTCCAGATACGGAACGGTATAAGTCAATCTCATTCCGATAAGACCGCTCCCTCCGACCACACCGACGCTCGCCGTCTCGCTTCCCTTTCTCGGTCTGATCATAAGAAGAGCGTTGTCATTTCCCTTGATGACCCTCCCGCCAAAGACCACTTTGCCGTCAGCTACTGAAACCGGGCTGTCGGACAGCACTTCGCTCCATGCCGAGTTCGTCGTCTCGTTTCCATACAGGATCACATCCCTGTTTGGATACGCTGCAGGATTGAAATCCCTGTCCGAGAGAATTTCAATGGCCCCGTTTCCCTGATACCAGAAATACTCAGCATCGGCTCTCGCCTTGTCAAACGCCCATTCGTTTTCGGCTTTCGTGCCATGTGTACCATAAACAAACACGACTCCGTGACGGAAGGCGTCTTTAAATGTCCCGTATCTTTCAGGGTTCTTGTCGTTTAACGACGGTACGCCGGCAACGCGCCATTTGCCCGCTTCGTTCTCGAGCCAGAGCCTGTCCGTGCCCGGCGGCACTATCACGCTGTCGAGCGCGGTGTTATCCAGGTCTACCACTATCGGCTTGGCAATGTCTGCGATACTGAGGTCGAAGGAAATCTCCTTAACGTTGCTGGTCGTGCCGATAAACTTATTCCTAGAAGGGTTGAATCTCACTTTCGCGTTGCTCGGTTCTAGCTGTTTGATCTGAGAATAAATCGTCAGCCAGTAATCCTTTGCCGACACACCTGGGCTGGCGGTCGTGAAATCGATATCGCGGATCCTGGAAATCCCCGGCCTCGCGTGGCGGCCAAAGAAATCGAACATCGGAGGCCAATCGACGCAGTCAGCTCCGGCTTCATCACCCAGGCTCCACCAATGCCCGACGCCCATCTCTTCGTGAAATATGAAATCCTTGTCGAATGTCTTGAGTGTATCAGATAGATGTATTCCTTCAGTTATAGGCACATTATCGTCCTTGCTGCCCTGCAGAATATAGACGCCAAGCTGCTTGTAGTTATCCTTCATCTGCAACGTGCGCAACGGCATCGTCGCCCGCCTCAGCATCATCGCCATCGGCGTCGTCGAAGTGTCGTGATGGAACACGTACGTCCACCAGCTTATCCATCCGGCGCTCGCCCCGATCGCGCCGAACTGGTCGGGATAAGTCACCCCGTTTATGATTGTACCATGACCCCCCATCGAATGTCCGGTCAGGTAAATCCGGCTCGGGTCGATGTTGAGCGTAGTCTTCGCGATGTGAAGGACCTGAAGCATGTCGAGTCTTCCCCATGATTCCCAGTCCCAGCCGTAAGGTCGCCCATTCGTGGGGCAGACAATATATCCCCACGTCTTGGGGTAATAGGAATTGGCCTGATTAGTGGCGATCACGTCCGCGCCGTGAAGCGACAGGAAGAGCGCCTTCGGCTTTCCGTTGTTCGGACCGCGAGGCGGGACAATGGCATAATATTGAACGCTGCTGTCGATGTCGCTTATGAATGTCACTTTATGCGTGGCTGAAGGGAGGACAGTTTCGATATCCACCTCACCCGAAGCGAGCTCCTTTGCGGCCTTGCCGCCTCCGGCATAAAGCGAAAGATGAATAATGTTCGTATCGGTGGCAGATGGAGCCGGCCCGATAAGTTTGAAGCCGATTTTTCTGAGGCTCATCGGCTGGATAATCGGTACCTTTGTCTCGCCCCCGATACCAGCCGAACTCGACGCCTTTATGACTCCGTCAGTGAGCGGCTTGTCAGTCGCGTTGATTACCACGACGGCCGCGTAGTCATTCACGTCGTGACCCACCAGAAAATTCGGCACCGTCGCATCGCCGGTGTTGAACATCACCTGAGGTTCTACGTAAAGGAGCCTCGCTTTCAACCTTCCGCGATTGCATAGAAAGATTAGCTCGTTCTTTCCCTTCCTGAGTCTTATAGGGATCTCTGAATAGTTGTAACTCGCCTCCCAAACAGGATAAGTATCTTTATAGGCATATTTGTTCCCCTCGCGAGGAACGCCGTTCACATAGACCATGTCGTCGCCGAAGCTTTCGAGTATGGCAGTCCGCTCGGCAGAAGAATTGACGACGAAATAACCGTACGCGCCACGGAGGTTCTCACCCTTGAACCAGTTATCGCTATCGGCCACTTCCTCTTTCCAGGCCTCATGCCTGCCATCCGGTAAGGTCACTCTTCCTCCATTCCTGGCGTCGACATTTTTTCCTTCAACGATGCTTGTCATGACAGGACCTGTCATTCCGACGCGTGCCGGGCGCGCCTTGAGGAATAGCCCTTTGTCGAGGTACTGCGACTTCGGTTGGGCAGCAAGGAGACTGCCTACTGAAAAGAATAGTAAGAGCGAAGCAAATAAATGTCTCTTGAGAGAACGAGTAGCCATTTTCTTATCCCGTTATTTTATTTTATACTCACTTCATCCACGAAAAGCCACGCCTTGCCGCCCGCTCCCGGATGCCAGGGCGGGCATACGCCGATGTTCTTCGCGACTATTTTCAGGTACCTTGCCTTCACGCCGTGGAGCGTCGCGGTGAAATGCTTTACCAGCACAGGAGCCTTTCTCGCGTCCACGTTATTATTGATGTCCGCCACTTCCTCAAAAGTCTTCCCATCCTGCGACACATAGTATTTCACGTTTTCCGGGAGGAATATCCAAACGGGGGTATCTTCGAGGAATCCGGCGGAAATTTTGTGTAAGGTCTTTTCTTTTGTAAGGTCGATGACCGCTTCGAGGTCAGTGCCTTCAAAACCCTGCCACTGTCCCCCCTGATAATTCGTTGTACCTTTCCGCCCATCCGTCAACGCCATTGCTCCTCCGCCATTGTATTGCTGGCTGAACGGATAAGTGTACGTCGCGGCAGGATATGAAGACTTGACGAATGTTGCGACAGTGGTCATGCTTTCTCGTTTGCCAAGGAAAGCTACCGCTTTCAATGTCACGGGCCTGGTTATGAGAATCGATTCTTTGTACACCGGCGACGAAGGTCCCGGTTCCTTCCCGTTGAGGGTATATCGAATGACAGCGTCCTTCCTGGCACAGGACAAGTCGACGCGGGCTGATTTATAGAAGACTTCCCCCGTCGAATGAATCGATACCATTGGAACGACATTGTGATCGGGCGCCATCACAAACAGACCGGGGTTATGAGTTCCCCACTCTTTATTCGGCGTCGACGCCATTTCAAAATGTATGACTCCGCCGTGAGCGACGTCTGACTGAGTCAGGTAGGCGTGATCATACGGATGCCCGTCAAGAGTAGCCGACTGGATGTACTTCGCCTCGTCTGAAACGCCGCTCGCCTCTATGGTGAACTTCTTGCCGTTGCCGAGATCGATGGTTACTCTTCTGAAGAGGGGTGTGCCGATAGCATACACGTTTTGGCCCGGAGTAACGGGATAGAACCCCATCGCGCTGAAGACATACCACGCCGACATTTGGCCGCAATCATCATTACCGGGGAGTCCGTCCGTGCTGTCGGTGTAAAGCGACATGATCTTTCTGATAATGTTCTGGGTCTTCCATGGCATACCGGCGTAGTCGTAGAGGTAACCGATGTGGTGGCTCTGTTCGTCTCCCTGCGCGTCCTGCCCGACCATACCTGTAATATCGGGGTCGGGCCTTCCGGCCAATTCTGTAGGAGCATTGAAGAGCGAATCGAGCTTTGCCGCAAACTTTTCTTTGCCGCCGAATAGTTTGATCAGCCCGCCGATATCCTGGGGAACAAAGAATGTGTACTGCCACGCGTTCGCCTCTGTGTATTGGCCTGTCACCGCGAACGGGTCGAACGGCGTGATCCATTTCCCATCGGCGAGTTTGCCTCGCACGAAACAGTCGGCGGTATCAAAAACATTCTGGTAGAAGAGCGACCTCTGGTTAAACTGACGATAGTCGTTCATTTTGCCGAGCTTTTTCGCAAGCTGGGCGATGCACCAGTCGTCGTACGCGTATTCCATGGTCTTAGAAACTGACGCGTCTTCCTTATCGGCGGGAATATATCCGCGCGTCTTGTAATACTTGAGTCCCTGCCAGTTCAAGTCGGCGCTATGCTTCATCGCGGCAAAGGCGGTATCGATGTTGAAGCCGCGGATCCCCTTCATGTACGCGTCGAAGATTACAGGCACGGAAGGATAACCGATCATAGTGTAGGTTTCATTTCCCCAGAGAGGCCAGACGGGGAGAAGACCCTGCTGCTTATATTCATGGAGAAGCGAGAAGACGAAATCGCGGTCGCGCTGCGGTTCGATAAGCGTCATGAGCGGGAACTCGGCTCTGAATACGTCCCACAAGGAGAAGACCGTGTAGTTCGTGAATCCCTTCGCCACATGTATCTTGTGATCCATCCCGAAATATTTTCCGTCCACGTCCTGGAAAATAGTCGGATCCATCATGGTGTGGTAAAGCGCTGTATAGAAGGTTACTTTCTCGGCGTGCGTGCCGCCTTCGACTTTTATCTTTCCCAGCTCCTTATTCCATGCCAGGTGCGCTGCCTCCCGATATTTGCTAAAATCGAAATTCGGCATCTCAGCGGCGAGATTCTTCTTAGCGCCTTCCAAGCTGACGCCTGAAATTCCAACCCGAGCCAGTACGGCTTCACCGTTTTTAGTCGTGAAGGTCACGTACGCCTTTACGCTGTCCCCCTTCGCTTCGCGACTCCCCGGCGTGATCTTATCGCCGTAGGCAGTCCCGAATTTCTCGAAAGGTCTAGAGAACTCCGCGACGAAGTAAACGTTGCGGTCGCTCGCCCACCCGTGCGACTGCCGCATTCCCTCAATCCATCTGTTGCCGATTATTTTCACCCAGCCTCCGGTGCATGTGTTCCCGATGCCGTGCTGGAGATCTATAATGACGTTTGAACTGTCTGAAGCGGGATAGATGTATTTATGCATCCCGCACCTGTCGGTCGCGGTCAACTCGACTTTCACATCGTATCGTGAAAGAAGGACGCTGTAATAGCCGGGGGTAGCCACTTCAGAAGAATGGCTGAACCACGAACGGAACCCGGCCGCGGGGTCGTCGACGCTTCCCGGGACGACGCGGATTTTGCCGACGGTCGGCATAAATAAAATGTCTCCATAGTCCATCGCGCCGGTACCGCTAAGGTGTGTGTGGCTGAACCCCATTATCGTCTTGGACGAATAGTTGTATCCCGAGCACCAATCCCAACCCGTAGTTTGTTCGTCGGGGCTGAGCTGAACCATGCCGAACGGCATTGTCGCACCAGGAATAACGTGCCCATGTCCCCCCGTTCCTATCATCGGATCGACATATTTTGTGAAATCATCCCGCTGCGCCATCGTCAATGAATTCATCAGCAACAGGAAGAAAGCCGATACAAGAAGCGTCAACAATTTTTTCATCGGATTAACCTCAGGTTTTCTCTGTTATTGAAAGCCGGATTGGAGCTTCAAACGATTACCATGCGTGAAACTTTCCAGTGAGAGCGAGAGTGCTTTCTTCTCTTGCCAGTCAATATTAATCAAAGGCGCGTATTTTTCCAACGAAAACAATCCGAGGGGGTAGTGTTGACATTCCAATTAAGAATCAATATGGCCTTTTCGGTCAGATAACGTTTTCCGGCGCCGAAAGGGCCATCGGTAGCGCTTACCATTCAACAATCAAGACCACTTACATGTCCGAAGAGCTCGTTTATTCATAGGAAGGATTAACAGCTGACTTCTCAGACGATCCTCAAGAATCGGAATCCAGGACAGTTCGCACGGCGGACTGCATCTGCCTAGGCGAGTACGGCTTCTGAACGAACATACGCACGCCCGCTTTGGAAAGTTCTTCCTGGCTTTCCGCTTCTAAGAAGCCGCTCACTACGATGACGCGCGCGGATGGGTTTGCAGCCAGAATCTCTCTCACCACCTGTCCGCCGTCCAACTTTGGAAGTCCGAAATCCACAACGACAAGATCTATCTTCTTCATTTGGCGATGAAAGATCTCCAGGCCTGCCTCACCGTCACTTGCGGCAATCACCGTATAACCTTCCGGCAACAAGGTGTTCCGCACAATATCCTGCAGCATTTCCTCGTCTTCGATAACGAGAATCGTTTCCTCACCTCCCTCGCCATTCTCACCGCCATCATCAGGCGGAATGGAGTCGTCAGGCTCTTCATTTCCCACGGGGAAATACAAATTGAAAGCTGTCCCTTTCCCTTCTTCGCTCTCGACTTCGATCAGTCCATGATGGGTTTCCAGTATTGAATAGACCATAGCCAGCCCGAGCCCGGTTCCCTTTCCAGGGCTCTTCGTCGTAAAAAACGGGTCAAAGATTTTCTCTCTTGTTTCCTCGCTCATCCCCGTGCCGGTATCTGACACCTTGACGAAAACATACTTTTCTGATTTCACACGAACGAACTTGTCTCTTATGGATGACCGGCCGATGACCGAAGTCAAAAGATGCAGTTTTCCTCCGGTCGGCATAGCGTCTCTGGAGTTTATGCACAGGTTCAAAAACACCTGATGAAGTTGGGAGGCGTCAGCCATAACGGATGGCAACTCCGGCGCGAGGTCTTTATTCACTACTATGGTCTTCGGAAAAGTTTCCCCCAGTAGCTTCGCGACTTCTTCAAGGATCTGATTCAGATTAACAGGAGAGAAAACCATTTCAGTTTTGCGGGCAACCGTCAGAAGTTGTTTAACGAGGGACGCCCCGCGCTGCGACGCGATCCGGATTGCTTCAAGACCTTTGAGTAACCTGGAGTCTTCCGGCTTCTTCTTCAAAAGGAGCAATGAATTGCCCAGTATTATTCCAAGAAGGTTATTGAAATCGTGGGCAATTCCACCTGCCAGAATTCCAAGGCTTTCGAACTTCTGCGCCTGTTGCAACTGGCGCTCAAGTTCTTTCTTCCTCCTTTGAGCATTGGTAATTTCTGCTTCCGCTTCCTTCCGTTCCGAGATATCTCTGACCACACCGATCACTCCGTTCCGCCGGCCAGCCCGATAAATCGCCGAGTCGACTTCACAAACGACGATAGATCCGTCATTCCTCTTGAGTCTCAGCTCCACATCCTTTGCCGGTTCTCCCGTCAGCATGATATCCGTGAAATGTAGAGTGGCCTTTTCTATGTCTTCCTCGACTAGAAAATCGGCGAAGTGGCTTCCTATCACCTCCTCGGGTCTGCGACCGATGATGTGCTCTACCGCTCCCGACACAAATACAAGTTTGCCGTCCGAATCGACCACGATGACAGTATCATTCATCTGTTCCATGATTGTCCGAAGCTTCTCTTCACTTGCACTGAGCGCCGCCTCCGCTGACTTTCGGGCTGTTATATCACGATTGCTTCCGCGCGAGCCGAGCCAGATTCCGTCTCTTCCGAACACAGGCTGGCAAACGTGGTTCACCCATTTGATTTCTCCATCACGGCCCACAAGCCGGAAGTCCAAAGATCCAGGGGCCATCTTACGAATGTCATCAAAGTGACACCGCACCATTTTTCTGTCATCCTTGTGGACGCGTTTGAAAAGCAGGTTAGGATCTTTCATAAAATCTTCCGGCTTGTACCCCGTGATGCGTTCGCAGGACGGCGACACGTAAATGAAGTTGCCGTCAGGGTCGGTCCAGTATTCCCAGTCGTACGTAAAATCCGCGACAGTTTTGAATCTCTCTTCGCTGTTCGCGAGGTTTACCTGAGCAAGATTCCTTTCGCGCTCGATCTCAATAGTCTCCACGGCGAAAGATATATCTTCACCTATCTCCTCCAGCATCGACCTCTCCTTTTCGGTTATCTCTTGGGAATCGTTTCTCCCAAGCATCAATACTCCGATCACGGCGCCTGATTTCGATATCGGGACAGAAGCTATCGACGTAAATGTGCGCACAAGGTCCTGCAACGCGGGAAGCTGTTCACCGGAGAAAGACACCAAGCCATTGTTCACAATTACCCTCCCTGTTCGTATTGAATCACTGAGCGGGCTCCTGTTGAGGGGTGTCCTCGCAATGTCTAGAGTAGAATATGCCGGCTCGTATCCGTCTGAAGAGCGCCAGGCAGTTATCGAAACGGCCTCTCCCTCATCAACCACCAGACCGATCATCGCAATCGCAAACCCACCGACTTCAACAGCCACCCTGCAAGCTTCGTCGAAAAGGGATGGTTCGTCTTTGGCTCGGACAATTGAATGATTTATGCCACTCAGCGTGGCGTAGAGCCTGTTGTTGTTCCGTCCAATCTCGGTGGCTATACAGCTCGGCCTCATATCGGTAACTACGGCGGCAATAGATCCATCGTTAAGAAGTTTCTGCCTCATCTTAACGGGTATGTGACTCCCGTCTTTGCCTATCAAGCGAACATTCACGTTGTTCATGTTTTCGGACAAGGCATGACCGGATTTCAGTATTTTCCCATTCACGTCCAGCTCATGAATGAAGTCGAGGAAATACCTTCCGATGATTTCTTCGCGTTTGTATCCAAGCAACACAGCAGCGGACGAGTTTATCTCTACGCACTTCCCGCTGTCGTTCCAAACAAAAACACCTTCGGACATTTCATCTAAAAGATCGGAGAGAAAATGAGCGGCGGCATGAAACCGCGCGTCATCATACTTCGTGTTATCGCTCTTCACGAACTTCGTCCCGGAACCCCGATCATTTTTTCCGTTCAACGAGGAGGGAGCGGCGACGGCGCCGCTCCTCTCGTTAGCTCCCCTCGAGCCGTTACGCATTCTGAATCGCTCCGTTCTCGGCGACGACCAAACGGCCGCGCTTCTCATCACTCATCCTTCCCCTCAATTCCGACACCTTGAACCTGGAGATGAGGATCCGGAGATTTTCGGTCAAGCGGTTGAGGTCATTCGCAGCGTTGGCGATCTGCTGAGTGCCTGAAGCGCTCTCGCTAGACACACTGCTTATTCCCTCGATATTCCTGCTAATCTGCTCGGCCGCAGTAGATTGCTGTTCACTTGCAGCCGCGACCTGCGAGACGAGATCCGCAACCTTGTCTGATCCCTGGACGATTTCACGGAGGGCTTCGCCTGCTTTGTCAGCAAGCTTCTTTCCTCGCTCCACTTCCGCATTTCCGGCATCAATCGCGCCGACAGCTTCGCCTGTTTCGGCCTGGATACGCTGTATCATCTCGGCGATCTCCTTCGTTGCCTTGGTGGTCCTCTCCGCCAGTCTTCTTACCTCGTCGGCGACGACGGCAAATCCGCGCCCCTGTTCGCCGGCTCTTGCCGCCTCAATGGCCGCATTCAGAGCGAGGAGATTCGTCTGGTCGGCGATATCGTCGATCACCTGTATGATCTCGCCTATTTCGGAGCTGCTCTTCCCGAGTCTCTGGATCTTCTCGGACGACATCTTTACAACCTGAGCGATGCGGTCCATTCCTTCTATCGTTTGGCCGATCACATCGCCTCCTTCCCCTGCAATTCTGCGAGATTCCTTTGCTGCATCTGCGAGGGCGCCGGTATTTTTAGTGGTCTCCATTATGGTCTTAGCCATTTCTTCGACGGCACCTGCCACCTCGATCGCCTGAGCGCTCTGTTCCTGCGCTCCTGCCGCCATTTGCTCGATGCTTGCAGAGATCTCGGTGGATGAACTCGCGGTAACCTCGACGGACTCTCTAACTTCCGAGATCACTTTCTCCAGAGACTCGCCCAGGAGCCTGGTATGATCCTGAAGGTTTTTGTAATTACCGCGGTATTCGCCTTCCATCCTCGCGGTCAGATCGCCTTCAGATATCCTCGCCATGACGTCCTCGCCTTTCATCACGACCGCCACAATCTCTTCTAAAGTTTTGTTAAAAGCTTCCAATATAGTCCTATACGCGCCATTGAGCTTTCTGACGTCTGCTCTCTTTCCAAGCTCGCCTACGACGGTACTCTGCCTGACACTCTCAGTCTGCACGAGCAGTTCCTTGAGCGCGTTCCTTACCTCTTCATAAGCATCGACGCTGCTCTGGGTTCTGTAGATAATTTGGTCGACAGTACGTGCTATTTCACCGATCTCATCCTGCCGGCTCAATTGCAGCGGCTGCGTCACTTTCTCCACTTTGTTGTCGAGGTCGCCGCCGGCTATTGCAAGCAGGCCATTGCCAAGATTTGTTACGCATGCAGACTGAAGCTGCGCGATCCTCTCCTTCACAAGTTTCATTGGTCGATCTATCTGCGCGGAAATAAAAATGGCTAGCAGAATGCCTGCAAGAGCCGCGATTGCAGTGACCGAAATCAACGCTACTATCGTGCCATGCTCAGCTGCGAGAGAAGACTCGTAGAGTTTCCGCGACTCGCCGGTCTGAATTGCTATCAAGTGATCGATCGATGCGGACAATTTCAGGAAAGGCCCTCGTCCCTGTTTGGCAATTGCCGCTGCAACGACTCCGGTTCCGGAGCTTTTTCCGAGATTCAACAGGTCCTGGACGTCGCTTGCGTAATTGGCCGAAAGGCTCAGGTACGATTTAAAATTCTCTCTCTCTTCGCTCGTCAGGTATGTGCCGGCATAGGTCTGTACAAGCGAATCTATCTGCGTTTTGTAACCAGCGATCTCGGCAGTGATTTGACGCCGCTGGGCCGGATCCGAATTGATCGAATACAGAAGAGTCCTTGTCCTGATCTTGCTCCATCTCTCCATGATCCCATCCAACTCGACAGCCGGAATCAGCCTGTCGGTGTACATGGATTCCATTCGGGGGGTTATTTGCATTACGCCATTGTACCCTGACACCCCGACTATCACGGTCAGCGTCAACACTGTTCCGAAAGAAAGCAGAAGTTTGTTTCGGAGTTTCATATTAGAAAACCACTTTGTCATTTATTTTTCCTTGCTCGTTTAGTTGATTTTTAATTCTTCAGAGGCCACATCAAACGCAGTTATCTTCTGGATGTCGAGGAGAAAGAGGAGCCTGTCGTCTAACTTCGCTATCGAGGTCACGAATCCAGATTCCGTACCTGCAGTCAATACCGGCGGCGGTTCGGTCACCGTGACGGGTATGCGAAGGACTTCTTTGACAGCGTCGACTATAAATCCGTAGGTCTTGCCGGGAATATCTATTACCACAATGCTCGTCTCCCTGTTATACTCACGGCTTTCCATCCCCATCAGGCTTCTGAGGTTTATAACCGGGATTACATGCCCCCGCAAGTTCATAATCCCCTCCATAAAATCGGGGGCCCCAGGAACCCTGGTCATACTCATCATCTTGTTTATCTCGCGCACCTTCAGTATGTCGAAGCCAAACTCTTCCTTCCCGAGCTTGAACGTGACAAGCTGAATTTCTTCTTCAACAGATCCCATTTCACCTTTGCCTAGGTCTGCCGATTCCATATTTTCATCCTTTCTGATTTTGTACTTGCCAAGCGCGCGGTTTTGCGAACCTGGCCGTTAAAAATCAGCGATGACGAGCGGTCGAAAAATAGAAGGGGTTATAATTGCCAGGTAGAACTTCTGCACGATTGCTGTCATAATGCGTTCTACAAGTTTTACATGAGAAAGAAGGAGGGTAAAGGGATCGGCTTATTACGAGTTAAGCGGTCCGATTGGTACGACTATCCGATTGTGAGTCAGCTAACTATTGTGGAGAGACCGCGCAGGAACAGTCACTCCGCGAGTTGGTTCTCCATGACATATCTCATGATCTCCACGGTGGTAGTCATATTCATTTTCGTGAGAATCCTTTTCCTGTAAGTGCTGATGGTCGGAGGGCTAAGATTAAGCTGGCGCGCAATCTCGGTTGGAGTCCTTCCGGAGCCGATCAGAAGCATTACTGAAAGCTCTCTTGCAGAAAGGGCCTCGTGAGGAGGAAGGCCGTCCTCGCGTTTTGTGCCTTCGGCCAGGACCTCTGCCAGCCGCTGCGGTATGTGTTTTCTTCCTCGAACCACCTTCCTGACCGCTTCGACGAGCTCGTCCGCCGCGCTTTCTTTTGTGAGATATCCGTCCGCGCCCGATTTCAAGGCCCTGACACCGAAGCGTTCCTCCGGGTGCATGCTTAGAATAATGACTTTTGTTTTGGGAAACACTCCCTTCACTTCCTTCAATATTTCCAACCCATTTTTGCCAGGGAGGGTTATATCGAGGAGAACTACGCTCGCATCGAGTTCGCGTAGGCGATCCATTCCTTCCACACCGTTGGAGGCCTCTCCGACAACTTTCATATCGGATTCATAATCTATGAATCTTTTCAGCCCCTGCCGAAACATCTTATGGTCATCTATAAGAAATACGTTTATCATTTTGGAATCCGCGGACATGCTGTAATCTAACTTTCTGCACAGAGATCTGGCTTTTCTTCGACAAACGGCACTTCGACCTTTACAAGGGTACCCTTTCGACTTGCGGGCAGTACGGTGAATACTCCTCCGATCCCAGCCGCCCTTTCCTCCATCCCGAGCAATCCGATCGAACGTCTATCCCGGATATTTTCTCTTGTGATGCCTATGCCGTTGTCCTTCACGGTGAGTGTCACCTTCCCGTCTCGCTGCGTTAATGATATCTCTGCCTTGTTCGCGCCGGAATGTCTGACAACATTCGTAAGCGCCTCCTGGAAAATTCGAAAGAGAACAGTCAACATTTTGTCATTCAGTCTGATTTTTTGGGTGCTGATGCGGACAGAGCATTTGATTTTCGACTGACGAGAAATCTGCTCCGCGTACCATTTGATAGCCTCGGCGAGTCCCAGCTCATCGAGCACTTCCGGTCTCAGCGAAGTGGATATGCGACGCACACTATTGACCAGTCCGTCGACTGACCTTGATAATTCCTGAAGTTCATTGATCTCAGTCAGGATTTTCTTAGAAGTCGAATGTTCGAGGAGACTCCTCCGCACGAGGGCGATTCCAAGTTTAAGTGTTGTCAGCCCCTGCCCGAGTTCATCGTGTATCTCACGCGCGACCAATATGCGCTCTTCTTCTCTGGCAGTCTGAAGGCCTGCCGCCAGCGCGCGAAGCTGTTCTCCGAGCTGGAGGGACCTCATCTCAGCTTCTTTTCTTTCGGTTATGTCGAGCACCGATCCCCTGATTCCTGTGAAGCCACCTCTATGAAAGACCGGGACGGGATGCACTATTCCCCACCTCACCTGGCCTTCCCTGACAACGAAGCGGCATTCAAAAGGAGTGGATATTCCCCTCCTTTGTTCATCGAATCGCTCCGCGATCATGCCGTGATCATCAGGATGAACGAAAGAGCTAAAGTGGACGCCGAGACGCGATTCGAACCCAGGGCCAAAATAATGCTCCATCGCAGGACTTGCGTAAATGAGTTTACCCTCCGCGTCGAGCGAGAAAATCACCTCGTCGATGTTCTCGACAATTTCGCGGTACATTTCGCGGGAGTTCTCGAGCTCTCGCTCGAAGTTTCTGAGAGGCGTTATGTCAGACATGCTTACGAGGACTTTACTGTAATCCTGCTCGAACCCCGGGACAACCTTCCACCGCAGCATCACATGACGTTTCTCGCCGGTAAGTGTCTTTATTAATGTCTCGGATTCGTAAGTAGTCTCACCCTTCCAAATTCTCTCAATTGTTTCCGAGTGCGCCGGGCCGGCATCCGGATCGGATACGGAGTTCGCCGCTCTCATGAGCTGCAGAACCGATACCGCGTGATAGAGAGAAAGTGTAGACTTGTTGACGGAGAGAATCTTTACAGAATCAAACAGGGACTCTAGAAACTTTCGGTTACGTGCAAGAAACTCTCGAATGTTCTTCACGCCGGATGTTCTCAGATTATCCAAGGTGCGCTTGACCTCGGAAAAGTCCTCCTCCCATAAGGACACAGGGGCATTTTCGAAAAGGTTTCTGAACCGATCTTCACTAGTCCTTAGGGCCTTTTCGGCGATCTTCTTCTCAGTGATGTCTTCGATCGTGCCTTCGAAATAAATTGTGTTTCCATGATCGTCGCGGATGGCTTTCGCGCTTTCTCGTATGTACATCGCACGCCCGTCGAGTCTTGTCCACGCTGTTTCCAAGCCCTTTATCTCTCCGTCACGCTCAATAATTCGAATGAATTCATCACGAGAATAATCCGGTTCAAAGCCTTCCATCGAGAGATCACGTCCTGTAAGCTGCTCGAAACTTTCGAACCCAAGCATCCTGATTAGTGCAGGATTCGCCATTAGGATTCGACCGTCAGGGGTCGTTCTGTATAATCCCAAATGTGTGTTTTCGTAAACAGACCTGTAACGTTCTTCGCTTGCTTTCAGTGCCTCCTCTACGCCGCGCCGCTCCTCTTCGAGTTTTATCATATCCAGCGCGAAAGAAATGTCCATGCCTATCTCAGCGAGGAGTGATTTTTCCTTTGGGCCAAAGAATCCCGATTCCTTGCTTGCCAGGCTTAATATTCCGACCACTTTCTTGTCGAGCCGGAAAGGGACCGCTGCGACCGAATGGACCTGACGTCGAGTGGCTTGATCCTTCCAGAAGAAAGTCCTTTCGTCAATTTGAACGCATTCCGAAGTTACAACTTCTCCGCTCCTGATAGCGCTCGCCGACAACCCAAAACTGTAAGGCTCTTCATTCAGCCGTACCTTTGAATAGGGATTACCGTCCGAAGTTCCCCTCGATTCAACATGCGTAAGAGTTCCCCCTGACTCGTCCAACAGGCCGATCGCCGCAAGATCGAATTTCCCATACTCGATCGCGACCTCGCAAATCGTTCTGAAGAGATTATCCCTATCCCTTACTCTCACGATCATCTGGTTAACCTGGCTGAGAGTAGCATAGAGTCTCGACATGTGTCGAATCTCTTCCTCGCTCTTCTTCCATCTGCTGACGTCATTGATGACGGCTATTACCCGCCGGTCTGGAAGGATCTGCGTTGTTATCTCCACCGGAAGCAATGATCCATCCTTGCGAATAAGATTGTGCTCAACAAATCCTTTTAAGCCCGGCACCCGCTCCCTTGGAGGCATCCGCCATTCCTGCTGCTCTCCCACGGGTACGAGTTCCTTCACAGACAACGCAAGAAGTTCCTCATCCGAATAACCGAGCATGCGGGACGCTTTCAGATTGGATTTAACGAATACCCCATCAATGTCGTGAATCAGAACACCGAAGGCATCCTGATTGAACATCGCGCTGTACAAGTCCTCAGAAGCCGAGGAAAGCTTCCCCTGCTCAGTTTCATTTCCCATAATCAATCACAATAAAAGCTCAATAGTTCAGATAAATAGACATGGCGTCAGTAGATTTGCATCGTTCACCTTCTCTACTATCGGATTTTCCCCTGTAAACTTGAGGTAATTAAATTACGGATTACCTCTTACCTCAGCATTACGGCGGAGGCATCCGTCCGCACGGATGCCTCCGCTAATTACGAAACTCTACCGCGCCAGCAGTATCTTAAAGTCGTAGGCCCTCATGTGAAATTCGAGCTTTCCGTCATGAGCTTTATAAGCACGACCGGTTACTTCGTCGACCAATTTCGAATCACCGATCCCCGGCACATCTATGGCAACTTTGTTTTTCCGCGAGCGCGAGAAATTGAATACGCAAACCGCCATTCGGGCGCCGGACTTTCTCTCGTACGCCACGACGTTACCGCCGCCATTGGAGACGAGAGGTTCATAAGTCCCTGTTACAAACTCCGGATTAGACCTTCGTATTGAATAAATCTTGTCATAAAGGGCTCTGAAACCGTTCTTTACATTCCAGTTTATCAGGACCTGCTTGAAGAGGCTTAGCCTTTTCGGGTTACCGACTTCGTCGCCGTTGTATATCAGCGGTACGCCGGGCAGAGTCGCGATGAGCGCAACTGTAAGGCTGTCACCCGCCGGACCGTAGCGCTCGATGGACGGAGCGTCGTAGGCATTCTCGTCATGGTTCGTGTTGAAGCGCATTCGCAGCGCGCCGATGGGATAGATGTGCCTCTCCCCGACAATCGTGCTGTCGATTGAGACGGCTGGCGCCTTTCCTTTAAAGACTCTACCGAGCGCGTTATAGAGATTCCAGGAGTAAGTGAGATCGAACGCTTTAAGCTGCAAATCGGGCTTCGCACCTTCCGCAAGCATCATGACGGGTTTGATGCTGTCGAGCGCTGCGCGGGCCTCCACCCAAAAACTGAGTGGCACCATTTCCGCGGCATCGCAGCGAAAGCCGTCCACGCCTACATCCTTCACCCAGTACTTCAGCATGTTGATCATGTAACGTCGCAGATGCTGATTAGCATAGTTAAGCTGCGCCACGTCGGTCCAATCGGGATTCGGTGAAATGATTTTTCCGGTGCTATCGTGCTTGTACCACTCGGGGTGTTCTTTGATCAAGGGATTGTCCCATGCGGTATGATTGAGAACGGCGTCCATTAAGATATGAAGGCCGGCGGCATGCACGGCTCTAACCAGTTTCTCAAAATCGGCAAGCGTGCCATATTCAGGATTGATAGCGTAGTAGTTGCGAATCGAATACGGGCTTCCGAGCGGTCCCTTCCGGTGGAGCATTCCTATGGGGTGAACAGGCATTACCCAGATCACAGTCACGCCGAGCTTTTTGATTTCCGGAAGTTTCTTAATGATGGAGAAGAAGCTCTCATTTTTCGAGAAGGAACGCGGATAGACTTCATAGATCACCGCGTCCTTAACCCACTTCGGGTTCGGGCGCGCGTGCTCCATCCATATAACTTGTCGCGACTCCCCAGACCGGGCTTTTACCGCAAGACCGGACGCAGGGGCGTTCGGCAGCGGCAGTGACACTGCCTGCGCTATAAGGCATGCATAGACAAAAAGACTTGCAATCCATTTCATGATTTGTTCCTTAAGTATTTATCGGCCTTGAAATTCCTGACGACGCGCTTATGAATTGTATGAAAAACTATTTCGGTGCACGAAGGGAATACCTCAATCCATGGCGCCAATCAATACGCCGACGCGTCCACATCGTCCACTCGCATGACAAGAATAGCGGCGAGTATGAGAGACGCCCCGCCAAGAAGGAGGGCGTAAATCGCGTGATCCCCGAAAAGGCTCCTGACACAAAAGCCGAGAATTGCGGCCGCGGTGATCTGCGGAATAACTATGAAGAAGTTGAAGATTCCCATGTACACTCCCATTTTTCGGGCTGGCAACGAGCCCGTTAGTATCGCGTAAGGCATCGCAAGTATGGACGCCCACGCGAGACCGATTCCGAGCTCGGAGACGAGGAGCATGTGAGGATTCTTGATCACGTAGAACGAAGCGAGCCCGATCCCTCCGCATACCAGGCTGATCGCGTGAACAGTCTTCCTGTTCGTCTTCCTCGCGATCCAGACGAGCAGGAATGCCATAACGGCGGCGAACCCGTTGTAGACGGCCATGAGAACTCCGACCCAGTTTGCGGCCTCATTGTAAAGAACGGAGGAGGTGTCCGTCGCTCCGTATATATGATGAGCGACTCCCGGAGTCGTGTATATCCACATGGCAAAAAGCGCGAACCAGGAAAAGAACTGCACGTACGCGAGCTGTACCATGGTCTTAGGCATCTTGAAGAGATCGTTCATGACTACGACAAGTCCGCCGGTAGTCTTCTTCCTGTTAGTCAAAACTCCGGCAACAATCTGCAGGATCCCAAATGCGGCCAGGCCGCCAAAGAACACCCCGAGGCCGTAGTCCATATAAATGAGGAAATAAAACACGAGAAAGAGCGCCGCTCCTATCGCCGTCCAAACAAGTCCATTCCTGATAAATCTCGAGCCCGGGATCGGATCGGCTGCTTGTTCTGTATTGGCAGTACTCCCCTCCGATTCTTCGCTGTATGAAATCAGCTCTTCAGGCGGATACTCCTTCGACCTTATCACCGTCCAGAGGACAGCGAGAAGGAACACCGCTCCTCCTATATAGAACGAAAGCTTAACAGAATCGGGTATTGTGCCTTCCGACGCCGTGTTGCTTACCCCGAACCAGTTTGTCAAGATGTAAGGAAGCGCGGAAGCGACGACGGCGCCAAGCCCTATGAAGAAACTCTGCATCGAGAATCCTATCGTGCGTTGTTCCGACGGAAGCATGTCCCCGACGAAGGCTCTGAATGGCTCCATCGATATGTTAATCGAAGTATCCATTATCCAGAGCATCCCGGCAGCGATCCAAAGAAGAGGAGAGTTGGGCATGATGAAGAGCGCTATCGAAGCGAGTATGGCTCCCGACAGAAAATACGGACGGCGTCTGCCGAGCCACCCCCATGTCTTGTCGCTCATGTGTCCGATTATTGGCTGGACGACAAGTCCGGTTATCGGTGCCGCGATCCATAATATAGGGATCGCATCGATCTTCGCTCCCAATGTCTCGAATATCCTGCTGACGTTGGCGTTCTGAAGGGCGAAGCCGAATTGTATGCCCAAAAATCCGAAACTCATATTCCAGATTTGCCAGAAATTGAGACGCGGTTTTTTCATCCCTCAATCACCCTTTCGCGGCCGGTAATACGATGTTGGGCCGGAAGTACTTAACCCAGCCTGCCCGTGGATACAACTGCGGAACGGCCAGGATTTTCCCGCCGAATCCCATGAAGCGGAAGGTGAGCATTTGAAACGGCGTTACCTGAATTGCCAGCACCCTCCGCCAGAACACCTTGACGTTCTCCTTCTCCGCCATCTTAGCGATGTACTTATCCAGAACCTTTCTCCGTTCCTGAGTGAGAAACATTTGCCTGGCGATTTCGATGCTGTTCTCGACAACCGATCCGCTGACCGAGAGCTTCTTGTCGAGAAGCTGATACAGGTAGAACTTACCATGGTCCTCGACCGGTCCGTAGACGTCGCCATCCTCCAGGCGGGAAAGGACTCCTCCAATTTCGCCGAGGTTATAAGCGTCGACCCAGTTTGCCGTCGTGTCTTCCCCGATTGATCTTTTGTTTTTCTCTTTGTTGAGTTTGTCGTAGATGGAAATCGCTTCGTTGATATTGTTCGTAACGACGATATGCACTTTCAGCTTTACAGCCTTCAATACTTCGTCGTGATGCTTCGCGAAGAAAGTATTAACCTGATTACTATCGACCTTGACGGTATCCATTATTTCATTCGCCATCCGGTGGGCTCTGAACGCGCGGAGGACCATGTCCACATTGTGCCTCACCTCGGGTGAATTCTGCAGACCGAGTTCGCGCGCGCGTTGTACCAGGAAATGGTTCTGGGAGATGAATCTCAGCGAAGAGTGGAGGGCGAAAGTAATCGCCGGAAGCGTCGTATCTTCGGACACGAACATCGCCATCGGAAGCCTCTGGAAGACCTGCGAAAGAGTCAGATCACCTCCGGGAAAAGTTAGGAACGGCTTATCGAGATCGGCCGAAAAATCTTCCCCAAGCCGCACAAGGTCCTGCGGGTAGAGCTGATAGCCGGAACTTGAGACGAGTCGCTTTTGATTCTCGAATATCTTCTGAATGTCGTAGACCAGCGGTCGGAAAACATCGTAATTGACATGGACCACGATGCTTCCCATTATCTTTTCAATGTATTCGTTCCCAAGCTCCGCCTGCTTCCTGCTCACAAGTATCTGTCGGATTCTTTCCCACCTCGCGTCGAGCGGTCCCTTTATGAAATACTGGTTAAGCTGCCGCCCAAGAACCCTGAAAACGACGAGGCCGTCCACCGTGGGAGTCGGCTTTGAAATAAATCTCCTCTTCTGGCCGAAGAAGGCATTTTCAATCGCCGACGTCGATTCGCCATAGGGAATTTCAAGCGTGTCGTGACGTATGTTGAGACTCTTCGCGAGGGAATAGATATTCGGAGCACCCTTGCCATGAAGCGCCCAGTAGAAACTCCACGCGGTCGACTTGTCATCGGTAAAATAAAACGCGTCGACAATATACTTGTAAATAGAAATCTTGAACCCGTGAAGTATCTCCTGCTTCGTTACTTTCGCGTACGGCATGACTTCTTTCCGGAAGAGTGCGTCTCTCATGAATACATCTTGCATCTCCTCCTTAACGAGTTTCTCTGCCGGTGTGACGGGGAGATTCGAATGGAGCGCCGCCTGCGAAAGTAGCTTCTCCGCGATCATCGAATAGAGAAATTCGCGCTTCGTCTCGGCGAGCATCGTCGGATCATCCTTACCCGGATAGAGAGACATCTCGAACCTGGCGCGGAACTCCTCGCCGGTTATCGGCATGCCATTTACAAGCGCGAGCGTATCGGGTCCCGCCGGTTTATTGGCCGCTGAACTCACCTTGGGAAACAGTAGTGACGCTACAAACAGCGACGCGTACAAGGAAACGAAAAGCGCTCTTCCCTTGTGTCGTTTCATATTCACACTACCATGGCACGCATTTAAATTCAATTGAACAGTCCTCTCTATAGTCTTTTCGCTAAGCATCACTTTATCATCATCATCTTGTTGATTAATACGCGAGGTCCGGCAGTCAATTTATAGAAATAAACTCCCGATGCCAAATCACTTCCGTTAAAAATCACATCATGGATACCTGAGCCCTGTTCAGAATCGACCAGAGTCCTGACTCGCTGACCGAGAGTGTTGTACACAACGAGTGCGACATGACCTTCACGCGGCAGCGAATAGGTTATGGTGGTCGACGGGTTAAACGGGTTTGGGTAGTTCTGAGACAATGAGTAGTGAGTCGGAACGGGGACGGCACTGCTCGGCTCCACGGCGGTTATCACGGGATATGTCATGTGAATGACAGAATCGCTGAGCACGTATACTGCCGATCCGTAGGGAGGAAGCGTTGTCGAATAGTTGACTTGTCCGCCCGAAAACGTCACGGAGTCGGATACCTGGTTGTAGACGTCGTTCATATAATATGTCTTACCGTCCACCACGCCTCCAGGGAATTCGACGTTTGCCGAGCTGCCGGATCCGACAAGCGTGATGTTAACCGTCAAAGTGGAGTCGCTAAAGTTTTCCAACGCTATTCCGTTCTGATCCGGATAAGGCCTGGTATAGCCGTAGACCCACTCGTTTCCGGTGGAGAGCCGGTTGAATTCCTGAGTAGAGAACGCCGGGAATGTGCCCCTGATCCACGCAAGCTTCTCATAATGGGGAGTGAGGAGCGGTTCACCAGAATAATTCCAGTTGATGATTCCCCGTATCCTCTGATAATAATCGGACATGCCGAGCCCCCAACCGACTTCCTGCCCCGAGTACATTAAAGGTATTCCGGGGACAGTGAAGATGACGGTGGCCATCGGCATCGTCTTCTGATATGAGCCGTAAGTGTAAGCGATGGACTCTTCATCCTGGTTTTCCATGCAGCGCATGTACAGAGCGTCTGGCCCGGGTTCATATCCCATCGTTGCTCCATTGTTCGGGCCATAGTTTGTCACGTAGGTATTGAGCGTCGAAATGCTCGACGGGTTGGAAAAATTGAACGACTGGACGGCGTTATGGAGCATGTTCCAATCGTATGCGGCATCAAGACCTCCGCCTTGGTCCGCATAGTCGACTTGAGTTCCGACTCCGGTGCCGGCAGTCTCCCCAAGTAGAAAAATATTAGGATCGACATGCTTGAGGAGAGTCCTCGTTGGAGTCCCCATCTCGTTCTCGCCTCCGTTGCCGTTGTCCGCGCGATCGTGCGGTCCCCAGTATGAATCGAACCTAAACCCGTCGACGTCCATGTACTTCACCCACCATTTGTAGACGTTGTCCATGTAAGCCCGCGCGTCGACGTCAGACCAGTTGTAGTTCAGGAGCTGATCGCTGTAGGCCGAGTAATAGACGAAGCCGTCATTCGTGATCGCTTCGGATATATTGGGATGATAATTCGGATTAGTGATAAGGTGATGCTGGTAGAAATCCCAGTAAAAAGAATTTTTTCCATAAAGCCGCGCGTCGTTTACGAACGGATGGTTGAAGCTTGTGTGATTCGGAGTGACGTCAAGGATTACTTTCATCCCAAGCTGATGAGCCCGATCTACAAAATTTTTGAAATCGGCGTTAGTACCGTATTGGGGAGCCACCTTGTAAAAGTTCACGATGTTGTACCCGGTGCCCGTGCCGTTATCCATAGGCTGGTTGTTCTGCATTACCGGCATTACCCAGATGATATTGAAGCCCATTTGCGCGATATAGTTCAGCCTCTGAGTCGCTGCGTTTATTGTCTGCTGGGGAGTGAATGAATTGAAAAACAGCAGGTAGATCCTTCCCATCCTGGCCCACTTTGGATTTGAGGCATACGAGGAGTAGCTGATGCTGTCATTCGCGGAAATGGAAAAATATGATTGCGTGGTGTCGCTGTAACCTCCCGGGTCGGTAGCGACGAGGGAGAACATGTAAATACCGGGAATTGACGGCCTGGTAATGGTCAGGGTAGATGAGGTCTGTCCGTCTACGCCGCTGACGGGCGCAGGGTTATCCGGATCTGTTCCCCAGAGAAAGCTTAGTTTGCTCGTCTCGGTTGTATCTGGATCGGTGCTTCCATTCGCGGAAAGAGTGATTGAGCTCCCGCTCGATGTGAAGCTGATCTTTGCGTTGGGGCTGTGGTTGACGAAATATGTCATTGTGAACGGAGAAGAAACAATCGTAGCTCCGGTGCTGTCCTTCGTGATTGCGACGAACGAGTTCGCTCCCGGGACGTACTTCACGGAATCCTCGAAGGCGCCTCCAGCAGCCGGTACAGACGTGGTGTCGGTCGAGTTCTGCACGATCATGACGCTGTGAATCAAGGTATCTTC
>JAJYRM010000062.1 GCA_021794075.1 Bacteroidota bacterium
AAGTCTTTCAAGCTGAGTTTTCATTATGTCATCCTTTCAGATTCCATATTGCATGAGGAACTGGGATTTGATTCGGTATTTGGAGAGTGAGATTTGGAAAGGAGGATTGAACCCAGGCTTCGCGCTTGAACCGAGAAGGCAACGCAGAATTTCTCCGCGCGATTTCCGGCAAAGCTGGTACCTCTCCCTTCCTTCCTGGGAGAGACATCCTCAGTCACCCGAGAAATGTACCCGTACCATGGCCCTATGCATCGCCGAACCGCTAAGCGGTAATGTCTTTGGAAGCCCAATACCCATTTAAGCACGACGTACTTTCGCAACTTCAGCCCTCTAATTCGTACTGACGAGCACAAACCGGCTCACTTCAGGGCAATCTTATGAGTCCTGTTTCCCTTTTCCATAACTGCATCTATTCGCCGTCCCATTCCCGGTGCTTACCGAATCCGCTCTCAATCACGCAACACCCGACGTACCTTCGTCACTAGATCACTTCAAGGGCCGTGCCAATAAGGACAGCCCCCAATCCTTCAAAAAAAGCAGGTAACCCCTGACTGCTGTTCGCTTTTGATAAAACAGGTGTGCGGTTATGATACAGGCCGTTGTCCTTAGTCATCAACCGCGTTATGGAACGCTCTGCGGTACAATCAGAAAGAGAGCTTATCGATACGTTCAAACGCGTAGTCGATGCAAACAGGATATTCGTCGTTACGACAGACATTAATCCGGAGGGCCACTTCCTTGGATCGGAGCTTCCGAGCATGTCGTCTGTGTTCAGACGCACATATCCCGTCCTTGGGATGGGGTAGCTGATGATGGTGGTCCGCTCGGCACTGGCGAGACCGCTACTACGCTACAGCGGTCTTCTTCCTCGACTTGTATCTCTCGTCGTGATCCAATATTCGTTCGCGGATTCGTATCGACTTCGGCGTGAACTCGACGTATTCATCTTCGTTGATCCATTCAATCGCCTTTTCTACCGTCATGATGACGGGCGGCTCAAGACGGATCGCTTCGTCCGCACCGGAAGCGCGCATGTTTGTCAGGTGCTTCGTCTTGCATACGTTGGCAACGATCGTATCCTCGCGTGCGTTCTCTCCGACGATCATCCCTGCGTAGACTTCGGTTCCCGGTTCGAGGAAGAACGTCATCCTTTCGCCCAACTTCCACATCGCGTAAGCGACAGCAGTCCCTGTTTCGAGCGCGACGACGGCGCCTTTGCTCCGGCCTTCGATCTCACCCTTGAACGGCTCGTAACCATGGTAATTGTGGTGAAGAATGCCGGTGCCCTTTGTCTGTGTCATGAATTCAGTCCTGAACCCGATGAGGCCTCTGGCGGGTACGATGAACTCCAATCTGGTGTTGCCGTGGCTCGGCATCAAATTCTTCATCTCGCCTTTTCGGCGGCTCAGATTGTCTATCACCGTTCCTACAAACTCATCAGGAACGTCTATGATAACGTGCTCAACCGGTTCCTGAAGCTCATGGTCGATGGTCTTGAAAATAACCTGTGGCTTTCCGACCTGGAACTCGTAGCCCTCCCGCCGCATAGTCTCGATGAGTATAGCGAGGTGAAGTTCACCCCTACCGCTGACGCGGAAGACGTCAGGAGTATCGCCCGGTTCGATGCGGAGGCTGACGTTTGATCTGAGCTCGCGCGCGAGCCGTTCGGCCAGGTTCCGTGTCGTGACGAACTTGCCCTCTTTGCCTGCAAACGGAGAATTGTTGACAACGAAGTTCATCGAGAGGGTAGGCTCCTCGATGTTGACGAAGGGAAGCGGCGTGACGTCGGCCGGATTGCAGATCGTCTCGCCGATATCCACGTCTTCCATCCCTGCCAGCGCGATTATCTCTCCGGCGCTCGCTTCAAGTGCCTCGTTTCTCTTTAGGCCTTCGAATGTAAATATTTTGGTGATCTTCGCGTCTTCGACTTTCCCGTCTTTGTGAACTACTCGCATCGGAGCGCCGTCTTTGATAGTGCCCCTGAATATCCTTCCGATTCCAAGTCGCCCGATATAGTCGTTGTACTCGATGTTCATGACGAGCATCTGGAAAGGAGGTTCGGCATCGGCGGGCGGCTCCGGAATGGTCTTGAGTATTGTCTCGAAGAGCGGCGACAAATCTCCGTTTTCCTGGTCGAGAGAGTACTGGGCGATTCCTTGCTTGGCGATCGTGTAAATGACAGGGAAGTCTATCTGCTCGTCATTCGCCCCGAGTGAGATGAACAGATCGTAGACTTCATTCAACACTTCCGACGGGCGCGCATCTTTCCTGTCGATCTTGTTTATCACGACGATCGGCTTCAGGCTCAGCTCGAGTGCTTTACGCAGAACGAATTTCGTCTGGGGAAGCGGGCCTTCGGCGGCATCTACGAGGAGAAGGACGCCATCGACCATCTTCAGCGTACGCTCGACTTCTCCGCCGAAGTCGGAGTGACCCGGCGTGTCGACGATATTTATTTTAACATCCTTGTATCGCACCGACGCATTCTTCGCGAGGATAGTGATCCCCTTCTCCCGCTCAAGGTCGTTCGAATCAAGGATGCGGGTCCCCATATTCTGGTTCTCCCTGAACGTCCCGGTTTGCTTGAGCATATGGTCGACAAGTGTTGTCTTTCCATGATCAACGTGAGCAATTATGGCGATGTTTCTAAGTTTATAATCTCTCATTTCAAATACTCTTTTCCATCAGATCTCATTCCAAGTCGGGTGATTGCACCGCGGGGAGCTTTTTGTGCCCTGCCTTTGCGGTCCACCGTTCAGGCAGACGTGGTGCAATGGCATCAAGGCGATTTTGTGCTTCGTCCGGGAAACATCTCTGATTAAAGTTAACCCCGGACGGGAACCTGTTTTCAGTGCGATAAGATAACACAATCGAGTCAAATAGAAAACGGCGAAGATTGGCGGTTGGCGTAACCCGTTGAAATTCAGGATGTTCGGCGTGTGATCTTTCTGACTCAATTACAGCTTGAGGATGACCTTGGTGCGTAAACATTGAGGGAGCATTGGTCAGGTAGAGAGGATTATTTCACTCGACAAAATCGAAGAAATTCGAGTCACTTACACTCCTGTCGCCCGAACATCATTTTAAGTTAGCTTGTTTGAACTATTCAAGTTTCAGCCGTGTTGAGTTTTTAAACGCCGGACGGACGAAAAAAGGTGTGTCATATGATGTATTCGGTGGTAATTCCGTCCGGCATTTTTCTTACTGCGAATTGGGGATCGGAAGCGATTGTGTTTCCAGCCTTATTCTTCTCCAAAGCACTAAGATATTAAGTACCGTGAAGAACAATGCGGTGAAGTAGCATGAGAACACCAAGGGTACAACCGCTATTTCCGTGACCACTGCGACGTAGTTAGGATGCTTCATGAACCGGTAGGGGCCCACCTTGACGATTCGATGGTCGAGAGCGATGAGGATCTTTGTGTTCCAGTATACGCCGAGCGACGAGATTGCCCAGTACCGAAGGCACTGTGCTGCCGCGAAGACGGCGACGAGAGCCGGCCAGTAATGATTTATGGGACGCCGGAATAAAATGTATTCGGCAGCGATCGATACGAAGAATGCTGAATGCATCGCCACTATGAACTTATAGCCCCTCCTGTCGATTTCCACCGCGCCTCGCTTCTTTAGAGCAATTTCGTGCCGACGCGCGATCGTGAGCTCGGCGATTCTCTGTGCCAGGATAAGAGACAGGAAAACTATTAGTAGTATCATTCCGTCCTGAAGAGGATAAGTTCTGAGCTGAAGCCTGGGCCGAGCGCCGAGATGAGGCCGTACTTGCCCGGGGCGAACTCCGTACTGTCGAGGAATTCCTTTAAGACATATAGCACCGTCGGCGATGACATGTTGCCATGTTTGCGCAGGACTGCGCGGGTAAATCGCATCTCGTCGCTTTCCAAGTTTAGCGCTTCCTCGTAGGCGTCTATCACTTTTGGCCCGCCGGGGTGTACCACGAAATGTTTTATTTCATGCATGTCAATGTTGTTGCGCTCGGCGAGCTCCTGTATGTTTCGCCTGACGCTTCCGTGCACGATCGCGGGGATGTCTTTGCTGAAGATGACCTTGAGGCCATTGTCCCTCACATCCCAACCCATAACGTCGAGTGAATCGTCGTATATCGTCGACAGAGAATCGAGAAGCCTGATCCCTTTCCGGTTGGCGAGCGGATGTTTATCGCCAACAACCACCACCGCCGCCGCCCCATCCGAGAATAGAGATGTCCCTATTATGTTGCTCTTACTATAATCGCCTTTTTGAAACGTGAGTCCGCAGAGTTCGATGGCTATGACAAGCGCCGAGTGTGAAGGCATGGCGGTAGTGTATTCGAAGGCGCGGCTCAATCCTACCGCTCCGCCGGCGCAACCGATTCCCCAGATTGGAGTTCTGCGAACGTGTTGATCGAAGCCGAGTATGTTGTGGAGCCTGGCATCTATGCTGGGTGTGGATATGCCGGTGCTTGAAACAAATATGATGTGATGGAGATCCCTGCTCCCGATTCCGGCTGCCGCCAGGCATTCCCGCGCGCAGGCTGCAGACATCCTCAGGGCGCTCTCGGTATAAAGGCGGTTCCTTTCGGCGAACCCATGTTCCTCGCCGTACCACTCTTTTGGCTCGGTGAAATGGCGAGACTCAATCGACGCGTTTGTGAAGACACTCGCGAGACGCTCGAATCCGACCCGCTCCCCCGAGAACACCTGACGTGCAAAATCTTTGACTTCGTCCTGTCCGACTTTGGTTGGCGCATCCTCGGTCGCGACCGATATCAGCTTTGACATGCGAAACTCCTCATTTTATGGAGATTTCAGAAGCGATTATGCATCCTCTAACTGGCACGGGCTAATTGTTGAGGAAGTTAACTATGATCGGCTATAATCCATAAAAAGCTTTGTTTATGATACAGAGAATATTATTTTTTAAAGTTCAGATCAACTTTGCGTGGAATTAATCTGGACCGTTATCGCTTTCGGCGGAGCGTTCAATTATCAAGGTCAAGAAATAATAAGCTTTTGAGTTCATACGATGAAGAAATATGTGATTCTCGGCGCACCAATAACTTTTCTCCTTTCTTCGGGGCTTGCATTCGCTCAATCTGCGAACGGAGGAGTTGATAAGATCAGTTTGGGCCCGGCGGCTCAACATCTCCAGCATGTAGTGGGCGTCAATGCGGGCGACACGACCTGGATGTTGATCTCAACCGCGCTGGTAATGCTGATGACTCCCGGTCTCGCGCTCTTCTATGGCGGGATGGTCCGCCGAAAGAATGTGCTCGGTACCATAATGCAGAGCTTCATAGCCATCGGAGTGATCACCATACAATGGGTTCTTTTCGGCTATTCGCTTGCTTTCGGACCAGACGTCGGTCACGTTATCGGGAGTCTCAGGTGGTTCTGTCTCAACGGGGTGGGACTCGCTCCGAATCCTGCTTATGCTCCGAAGATCCCGCATGAAGCATTCATGCTATTTCAGATGATGTTTGCCATAATCACTCCTGCTTTGATAACAGGCGCGATTGCCGAGAGGTTCAAGTTCAAGACTTATGTCGTGTTTCTTCTTCTGTGGGCCACGTTCGTTTATGACCCGCTGGCCCACTGGGTGTGGGGTGTTGGCGGGTGGATGAGAAATTTTGGCGCGCTCGATTTCGCCGGCGGTCTGGTCGTGCATGTGAGTTCCGGCGTCTCTGCGCTTGTCGCGGCCATGCTCATCGGAAGAAGGAGAGGTTACGGACAGGAACCGATGCCGCCGCACAATCTTACGATGACGCTTATCGGAGTGGCACTCCTCTGGTTCGGGTGGTTCGGATTTAATGCGGGGAGCGCGCTTGCTTCGGGAGCACTTGCCACATCGGCATTTCTCGCGACCCAAATAGCGGCTTCATCTGCCGCGCTTTCGTGGACGATGGCCGAATGGTATACTCGGGGCAAGCCGACGGTCCTTGGCGCTGCTTCGGGAGCCGTCGCGGGACTCGTTGCAATTACTCCGGCGTCAGGTTTTGTCGGACCGATGGCGGCTCTCGTAATCGGTGTTATTGGCGGTGTAATATGTTTCTCGGGGATCCGTTTAAAGGAGAAATTCGGATACGACGACTCTCTCGACACTGTCGGCGTCCACGGCGTCGGAGGCGCCTGGGGTGCGATAGCAACCGGCCTGTTCGCATCTCTGGCGATCAACCCCGCGGGCGCGAACGGACTCTTCAGCGGGAATATAAGACTCCTCGGCGCCCAGCTTCTCGCTCTCGTCGTCGTGATCGTCTATGCCTTCTCAATTACCTGGGTTATTCTAAAACTGCTCGACAAGACCATGGGACTTCGTGTATCGCCCGAAGACGAAATTGACGGGCTCGATCTTGCTCAACACGGTGAAAGCGGCTACGTGTTCGAAGAACTCTAACGCATGCTCCTGTCGCGAAAATGAGCCGGAGTACAAATGAAGAATCCTAATCCAAGAGCCGTAAACGCGATGGGAAGCTGTAAAGTGTCAGCTAATTTTCTTAAGTGAGCTCGACAGGTACTCCTGTGAACATTGACAGCCCCGCGACTCATGAATATATTCCAAAGTGCAGAAGAACAGGAGAAGCGAGATGTTTCACAAAGAATCCCAATGGGAAGTTGTCTGTGATGTATGCAACGGGACTCGCTTTATCGGCGTGGTCCAGAGTGGCGAAAACTTCGAGTTCATCGAATGCGAGAAATGTCATGGCACAGGACATATTTCGGTCATACAGTTCGGTTTCTCGGGTGACGATGAAGAAGAATGAACTTGAGGCGGTACATATCCGCTCCATTCTGTTGGAGCGGCGACTTCTGGATTGAATCTGCGTTCCCGAAGATCAACAAGATTTTTACTTTGTAATACTTAAGGAGAAGCGGCGGCGTAATTGTGATCCAATACGCTGCCCTTCTATTGTTTCGCACCTCCATCGTTAATTTCTAACATGCCGTTGCCACTTCCACCGAGCTATCATCCAAGCCTGATAAGTGGACTGACTTTCGATGATCTCTATTTGCAAGTTTGAGTGCGAACGAGATACCTTGTCGTGGCTGATATGAAAACAGAAGATCTCGCAATACTCCCCGGCATAACAATTCCCCTTTCGGAACTGGAATTTCGCACGTCTCGCAGCGGTGGTCCGGGCGGCCAGAACGTTAACAAGGTGGAGTCCAAGGTTGAACTTCTCTTCGATGTTGTGAACTCTCCCTCGCTGACCATTGCCCAGCGGACCCGTCTTCTGGACCGGCTTCGAAACAGAATCGACTCTCTCGGCTTCCTTCACCTCTCCTCCCAAGTCTCACGGAGCCAGTTTGAGAACAGGGAGATAGTCGTGGCTGAATTTATTCGCCTGGTCAGAGCGGCTCTTAAACCCGTCAAGAAGCGGGTAAGGACGCGACCATCAAAGGCTTCGAAGGAGGAGAGACTGAAGGGGAAGAGAATTCGGTCGGAGAAGAAAAAATTTCGGGGTGGCCATGGTATTGAATAACATCTAAATGTAATCTTCCCTTCGCTGGATGTTTCTCAACGGCTCGCCGTGAGCGAAACGTAGAACGTTGTCAAGCGCACGGTCGAGCGCCACAGCGTATGCTCCGTCTGTGAGGAACGAATTGTGAGGAGATCCCAAAACATTGTCCAGTTCGAAGAAAGGGAAGTGTATCTCGAACCTGGGGTGGTTGAAAGGCTCTATCCACCAAGATTCGATCCCGGCCTTGAAAAAAGGATGAGATTTTAGATGCTCGTAAAGGCTCCTTTCGTCGATCAGGTCTCCACGCGCGACATTTATCAGGACGGCATCTGGCTTCATCGTGTCGAGCTCTCTTTTCCCGATTAGTCCTCGCGTCTTTCTGTTGAGGCCGACCGACAGGAGCAGGAAGTCCGATTGCCGGAGCACTTTATCGAGGTCATCCAGCTTCCCGATGAAATCGACGTTCCTGTCCGTCATGCCGCTTGAGTTTATCGCCATGATTTTCATCCCGAACGCTCGAGCGAGTTCCGCGGTCTTCTTTCCGATGCCGCCGAAACCGATAATGCCCATGGTAGATCCCGAAAGCATCTTGTGTGGCGTCTTTTGATCGAAGATGCCTTCGCTAAGTCCCCGATGGAGGGGAAGGAAATTTCTCGCGAGCGCGAGCATCATTCCGATGCTGTGTTCCGCAATCGACTCGCTGAACACTCCTCCATTGCTGCAAATAGTTATTTCTGGTCTGAGGCGATCGTAAGGTATGATGTCCGCCCCGGCGAGCGTTATCTGGATAAGCCTAACGTTGTCGAGATGTGAAAGCTCTTCCGCTCTTATATCTCTTCTGAAATTCATTGCGAGCAAAACTTCAGCTTCCTCAAGGAGGCGGACTCGCCGTCCATCATCGGCGCCCGCCAGGAATTCCACTTCGAATTCTCCATCGAGCCTCTTCTTTGTCAGGGCTGTCAGTTCAGCGTTCAGATTCTGTGCCGCTACAAGTTTCATTGGTATTCGCTCTTGGTTCTTGTGGTGATCAGTATCTTTTGTGAAAATTTACGCCGATTCTCCTGGTCGTATTCTGTTCAGGAGGTAGTTCATCTCGTCCTCACTCGAAGTGATGAAGATAAATGTTTCTATTCTCGCGGGAAAACTGATTTCCATGGTTACCCTCGCTGATTTAGCAACACCGCGCCCGTCACTTCCAGCTGAAAGATTCCAATCCTCGAGAACGAACGGGTGCTGGAATTTCATCAGCGCGAATTCCTCTCCTTCTATGGCGAGAAAATTCCGGCCGAGATCGAGCACTCGCAGTCCGGGTGCAAAATGAAACGACATATCAACCGTGTGTATGCCTTCGCCCAGCAGATCGTCCTCCACCCGGAACGTTCTTTGGCGTTTGTTAAAAGTGATGTTTCTTTTGTGCGTCAGTATTTCGTCTTTTCGTGACCGGAGATGGTACTGTGCTTCAACCGAGTCTTGCTCATCGCCGGTCTGCCACCCGAGAAGTTCGGGCCGCACCGGGCCGCGACTGTCAGGGCTTGCCAAGTCTTCCTGTCCGACTCCATCGATGAGCAATGAGTTATGTGCAATTGTCACTCGAGTTTTTTCGCGGCCAGCTGGAACGGGGGAATAGTCGCTTCCGCGATTTACCAAGAACTGATTCTTTCCTGCTATAGTGAAACTGAGCAGGTCGTCGCGCCCAGTTTTGTCCTTGGAACCATGCCTCTGCCGAAATTGGAACGACGCAAAATCCTTTTCGCTTCTCGTGAAAGCGCGGCCACCCTGCCGGAAAATCGCGGACGTGTTCGATGCCCCTTCGGGAATTGACGAATATTCTTCGAATCCTTTGCCTCCAAGTAGGAAGAGCGCCAACTCGCTGAAGCCGCCGGCAGCCCTTCCGGCCTCCGCGATCCCGAAGATGGCCGCGCCAGCCGCAAGAAGATCGCGGTGGTCGTTGAGTCTTTCTTTTGAGCTCATTCTGAAAACCCTCTGGTCCTCAGCTGTTTCCGGAACAGTTCCGTCGCGCATCGTAGCCGCCGTCAGAAAGCGGAACATGCTCTCCAGACGCGTCGCAAAGAGATGGGATACGTGGAAGCCATTTTCTGTAAGACCGACAAAGGCGCATGTCAACGCCTCGGTGGCCAGGCGATGCCGGTTTATCGAGTCGTCTGGAATAGAACCATCTTCAAAAACGTTGTGGCTGATTTCAAGTTCCAATTCACTTCGCGCAAAATCGGCCCAGCGCTTTCCCTCGCGGGTGTCGAAAAAAAGGAGACCGAGATACAAGAGGCCGACAAGGCAGACAATAACTCCGCTGCCGGCTGCGCGGCGGCGCGCGATGTTTGAGCGTATGAATACCCCGTGCTCGAAAAGAAGCGATAACAGCTTAATGAGAAAACCGTCATCGATTCTCGACGAGCCCGAGAAATAAAGCAGCCCGGCGATGATATTCATCGCCCTTAGTGAGGCCTCCTCCGATGAATTCCAGTTGGCGCTTCCTCCTGGCGGATTTTTGGAGATCCAATCGCCGACAATTTCCTTAAACTTCTCAGTGTGTGCTTCGCTGCGGCTCAGCCAATATGCTTTCCCCAGCCAGATCGCTTGGGAAAATCGGTTCGCTTCCCGCGCCGATTGACCTTGAGCGGGGAACTTGTTTTCGTGTATAATGTCGGCATCATCGAGTATTGAATCGAAATCGCCGAGCGAAGCCATAAGCTCCAGGTAGAATTCTTTGCGGTTGAGATCGCTGAGAAAAAATCGCTCTCGAAGTTTTTGTTTGAACGAAGCGGCAAAGGTGTCGTAGCCGCGAAATGAATCGGGGAATTTTCTGATCAGTCGCTCGGGGGCCTGAATGCCGCGAAGGTATCCGGCTCTTATTTTATAGGCAAAAGGGGAAACCGTTCTTCCAACAAATTGCTCTATTAAATGTAAAGAGGATGACCGCAGAAGGACCTCCTTGTGGTTGAAAAGCTATCGACAAAAATAAACGCCCATGCGGACAGATTCAACGATGAGGTGCCCGCTGTTGCCGACGCTTCTGGCGAAAACGACCTCCTACCGTGAGAGCTCTTTGCGCACGGAGTAAAGAGAACAAATGCGGTACTTGGCTAACGCGGATCAGAGCAGGGAACCGAGGCCTTATCTCGCGCGCTCCTTACAAAAATTCCGTCTGGATGTTAAATTGATTGGTAAAAATGAAATCGGCAACCAAATGATTGAAGATAAACACGTGATGAACGGATTGACAGATAAATTTGAATCGCTGAAGCAATCGCTCGCGGGATATACGGCCGAAGGTCTTATCGTTGCCTTTTCAGGCGGTGTGGACAGCGGCTTCCTTGTGTGGGCCGCCGAAGAAGCTAGGAAAGAACGAGGCGGAAAGCTCCTCGCACTTACCACAAACAGCGAGAGCATGCCGAAGCATGATAAAGATGATGTTATCAGGTTCGTGAGTAAACTGGGGGTTAAGCATATCTGGAAAGAGAGCTACGAAGTTGAAGACGATCAGTACTTGAAGAATGATTCCATGCGCTGCTACTATTGCAAAAGCGAACTCTTTACAATAGCGAAGCAGGTTGCGGCGGAGAACGACTGCAAGAGGATCGCATACGGTTATAGTGCTTCCGACATGTCAGATATCCGGCCGGGGCACAAGGCGGCTGTTGAGAATGACATTCTCTATCCTCTGGCAACGCATGGATTCACGAAAGAGGAAATCAGAGAGCTAATGCGCGTGAATGGCTTCGACCTTTACGACAAACCATCCAGTCCGTGCCTGAGTTCTCGGATAATGAGAGGAGTTCAAATCACGAAACAGGATCTCAGGAACGTTGACGACCTCGAAGGTATCCTTCGTGAAGGAGGAATGAAGGTATTCCGCCTTCGAGTTCATGAGATTAATGGCAAGCATTTCCTTCGGCTTGAGACCGCACCCGGCGAGATGATGCTCGCTCTTCAACTCAGAGATAAGTTGACAACGGAAGCGAAGAAGCGCGGGTATGTCTGGGTGACGCTCGATCTCGACGGATATCGGACGGGGGGCGGCACTTTCTAATGAAAAAAGAGACGCTGAAAAAGATCCTGGATGACGTACAGGACGGTAAGCTCAGCGCGCGGAGCGCATACGAGAAGATAAGATTCACGCCGTTCGACATGGAGGAGCTAGGTTATGCAACAGTCGATCACGGCAGGGCGCTCAGACTGGGACTCGGCGAAGTAATCTATGGGGAGAACAAAACGACGAGACAGATAATTGGGATTGCGGAGAAGCTGTCAGCGTCGAACGGTCCGATACTTATCACGCGCCTCTCCGATGAGAAAATCAAAGCTCTTAAGAGTCGTTTTCGGAAAGGAAGGCCAAACAATGCTTCAAGGACATTCACTGTAAATCCGATTCCCCCGAAGGATGGAGGAAAGGACGAGCCGTACGTTTGCATCATTACGGCCGGCACGAGCGATATCCCGGTCGCCGAAGAGGCGGCTGAAGTCTGCGCCGCCATGGGCGTGGCGTTCATCAAACTGAATGATATAGGCGTGTCGGGTATTCACCGGGTCATGAAACACGTGGAGATAATGGAAAACGCTTCCGCGCTTGTCGTGATTGCCGGGATGGAAGGAGCTCTGCCGAGCGTGATAGGCGGGCTGATATCAAAACCGATCTTCGCGGTCCCCACGGATGTGGGTTATGGCGCGAACCTGAAAGGGGTAACGGCACTCCTAAGCATGCTGTCATCTTGCGCCCCCGGAATCGCGGTGATGAATATTAACGGTGGGTTCTCTGCGGCTTATGCGGCGTGCAGAGTAATCAATGGAATTAAATCTCGGACGGACTCTGAAGCTTGACCGTAAGCGGGAAGTCAGGGGGTATGTCTGCTTCCAGCTTACAGCCAAGATAATACCGGTTTGAAGGTTGCTCAGATACTACTAGTCGGCGATCTCGCTAAACACTGTTATCGGCTCGTCCCCGAGTCGCGCCTTTCCGCCGCAGGGAAGGAGAAATTCCCGGTGCGTGTAGACGAACGAGAAGACAACATCGATGGCGTTGTCGACGCCGTGCGCCTTCAAAAGTTCCATCTCGGATACTGCCGCGAACCCGCCTGCCATCCGCTCCGATGCTGTGCTCCGCTCCAATGTCCATGTCGGTTCTATTATCAAACCGAACATGGTTTCGTCTTCAATATCCCAATGCACAGCCTTGACGTAATGACCGAGCTTTATGGTGTATCCGTTACGAACGGTGACTTCCGAGTCGGGAACCATCTTGCAACAATTCCTATAGATTCCAAAATAGTGCCGCTCCCGCGTCCTCGCATCGTCAACCAACCCCTCTATTATCAGGCCTTCCGCGAGTTCAGGCGAGTCTTTCAGCACCAACTCGGTCTCGGAAAATCCATCGTCGGCGAATTTCTCCATGCCGTTTCCGTAGCCGAACGCGCGACCTCCGAACGTGAATACCGAGCTCTCCGATTTTGAAACCCACTTCTGATATTTCAAACGATCTATATCTGCAACCTTCTTGACGTCCGCCGTCATGAACCTGATAGGTCCTTCAGGCAGTTGAACCGGAAAAGCACGATGAAAAATGCCGAGAGTCTTACTCTTGTCTTCCATCATAAACCCTCCGTTTTATGTCTATTGAAGTTAATTCTTTTTTTGAAAACTCCTAATCCAAACGTTTTCCCCCGCGCGTTTGCCTGCGTGATGCGATTGAAAGAATCGAATATCGGCCGCCGCTGATTCAAGACGTTCGCGCGATTCCGCTCAAGGAGGAAAATTTTGCCGCAGGCCATGTCTCGGCCCCCGTTCTGTGCAACATACGGTTCCAGAAAATTCGCGTTATTGCCGGAACGGTGCACAGCCGGACGGCTCCGACACGGGAACGATGGCCCTCTGTTGAACCGTTGATAGGAATATACGTCTAAGCTTATGATTTGACATTTACTTATGTTTTGTTTAAAATTTCTTCAGAATGCGGAGGAAACGATGAAAAAAGTTGCCGTTTTGCTGACTTTGATGCTGATTTTTAGCTCGGTGAGTTATGCTCAGTTCAAGAGTCAGTTGTCCGACGGTTCGAGTGTTGACAACTCGCTCTTTCGCTCCAACGATAATGGCGGCGGTTCACTCTTTAGCTTTTTCAATCCCGCGAATTTCTCCATGCATCAATCGATCTCGATGAATTACATGACATTGGGTAACCAGGCGTTGTCACTCGCGACATATACAAATAGTATGTCTTACAGGATCAGCCAGCCGTTGACGTTGAGCGCAGATGTAAGTGTGATGAGCTCTCCTTATAGCACCCTCGGCAATAGTTTCTCAAAGAGCATCAGCGGTATTTACCTCACTCGCGCTGAGCTCAACTATCATCCGACGAAGGACTTTTCGGTGGACGTTCAATTCAACCAGAACCCGTTGTACAGGTACTTCAATCCGTACATGTACTATGGTCCCATGGGATGGTAGAGGCTTATCACCTTAAGTTGAAGAGCATTCCCGTTTCATCTGTTCCATTTTGTTCGCGGCGCGACGGAGTCCTTCCCGTTTGCGGAATACTTGATACCGTTTCTTCCCGTAGTTGATGAAGAGGTCAAGGGGAAACAGCGAGTCTTCGTCCATCGCCCGAAAGTTATTGTCAGCATTCGCGCTCGCGGGAGTAATTGTCATTGCCGCCCTCCTTCTTTATTCACTTGTAAACCGTTTGTTCCTTAACCCGTCAGTGAATCCGCTCAGAGCCGACGCCAACTCTCCAACCAAGGTTGAGAAGGTCATTCAAATTACGGTCAAGAACGAGTGCGGCAAGAGCGACGTGGCAATGGATTTTACGTACTTCCTCCGGAAAAGAGGTTTTGACGTTGTCGAGACTGCAAACGGGGACAGGTTTAACAGAATGCACACCGAGGTAGTGAACACTTCCGGAGATTACAAAAACGCATTACGGGTTGCCGCTGCACTGGGAGTCAAGAAGGAGCACGTCATTACGCGCGTCGACCCTAGAAGTTATGTAGACGTGGAAGTGCTTATCGGGCAGGACTATCAGAATCTAAAACCAAGAATGGGTATAGAATAATATGGCACAAGCAAAAACCCTCCAGCGTCAGATTGCCGAATTAACATTGTCCAAGAAGGCCAAGGATGTTGTAATTATGGACCTTAGAAAAGTCACGACGATGGCGGACTACTTTGTCGTATGCAGCGGTGAGTCGGAGACACAGGTAAGGGCAATCGCCGACGCGGTGATGCAAGGGATGTCGGAGGCCGGAGAAAAGCCGTGGCATTCCGAAGGGTTGCAGAACCTGCAGTGGGTCCTACTGGATTATGTTGACGTAGTGGTGCACGTATTTCACAAGGACGCGAGAACTTTTTACGGGCTAGAGAAACTTTGGGGCGACGCGAAGATTCAGAAAGTTGTCGATAGGAAACCCAGAGCGGCAAAAACAACTTCGAAAGACGGCGCGGCTCGCCGGGACAGGAAACCGACGGAAATATGAAGGAATATCTCAAGTCACAAATAATTTCAGCTTTGAACAAAAGTGGCCTTTCCGCCGCGTCGTCCGCAGAAACTGGGATCGACATCTCATTCGAAAAACCCAAAATCGAGTCGCATGGCGATCTTTCCACTAACTTCGCTCTCCTTGCGTCCAAAGAGCTCAAGATGAAGCCTCGCGACATTGCCCAGAAAGTTTTGGATTCCATCGAGCTCGATCCACGGCTTGTTGAGAAGGCGGAGGTTGCGGGTCCGGGGTTTATCAATTTCAAATTTACAGACGGATACTTCCTTTCCTTCATCGAAATGGTGCTCGAGGCCGGAGAGACTTTCGGTCGGTCGGAGGTTGGCGGAGGGAAAAAAACGCAGGTGGAGTTCGTCAGCGCGAATCCGACAGGCCCTCTGACTGTGGGACACGGCAGGAATGCCGTCTTCGGTGACACGATAGCGAATGTCCTTCAATGGACCGGTCACGATGTGACAAGGGAGTATTACTTTAATAATGCTGGAAGGCAGATGCGGGTTCTCGGAGATTCGGTGAGATTGAGATACAATGAAATCCTTGGAGAGAAAATTGAATTTCCTGAGGACCATTACCAGGGGGAATATATCCGCGAGATAGCCCAACATCTCTACGATGAACGCGGCTCGTCTCTGGCTAACGTGCCCGCGGAAGGAATTTTCAAGGACAGGGCGGAACAGGAAATTTTCGAGGACATAAAGAAATCTCTGAGCAGGCTGGGAATTGCCTTTGATGTCTTCTACAATGAGAATTCGCTCTACGAAACGGGGAAGATCAAGGAAGTAATTGCCGCTCTTGACAAGGCTGGGCTCACGTACGAGAAGGACGGAGCGAAATGGTTCAAGGCGACCGCCGTTGGCGGCGAGCAGGACAAGGTAATCGTTAAGAGCACCGGAGAACCGACTTATCGCCTCCCCGACATAGCTTACCACATAGAGAAATTCAGGCGTGGCTTCGAACTCGTCATCGATATTTTCGGATCCGACCATATCGCCACATACCCGGACGTGCTTCTGGCTCTTCGATCTCTCGGCCACGATACCGATAAAGTCAAGGTTCTGATCCACCAGTTCGTCACAATTTTCCAGAACGGGGAAGTTGTGAAGATGTCGACGCGAAAGGCAAACTTCATTACTCTCGACGAACTCATCGATTGGGTCGGCGCCGACGCTGTCAGATTCTTTTTCCTGATGCGGAACATCGGAACGCATTTGAATTTTGATATCGACCTTGCCAAAAAGCAGAGCGAGGAGAATCCGGTCTTTTATCTCCAATACGCTCATGCGAGGATAGCCAGCATTTTAAGATTCGCGAAAGAGGAAGGACTCCCTGTCGGCAAGGTACAACAGGGCGACAGAAACGATGTCGACATTTCGCTCCTGAAGGAGAAGGAAGAGATTGAGCTCTCTAAGACTCTCGGGAATTTCCCTGAGGTTGTGGCGGCGGCGGCATCGACTTATGAGCCACACCGGATAATCAATTATCTTCAGGAGGTAGCGGAGTCGTTCCATCGTTTCTACCATGTACATAGGGTCGTGATTCCGGATCGGAAGCTCGCGACCTCTAGACTCGCGGTCTGCCTCGCCGCAAAGACGGTGTTGGCGAACGGCTTTAGGATATTGGGTATCTCCGCTCCGGACAAAATGTAAGGATGGCGGCAGTAAGTTCTCCGAGAAATATTGCGCACGGAATGCACAGAAGAGACTCACATTCCCCCGGATAGTTCGGTCTAAACCTGATGACAGCTGAAAGGGATTCGACCTTCGAAGCGGCTGGAAGGGAGGTCGTCACCGGTTTCGGTCCGGGGAATGGTTCACGCCGCCGCCAAAATTGCCCAATATTCGCTGTTCTTGGGGAAACTGATAGCCGCGTTCAAGCCTTGATGTTTTATTCCTTCCCGCCGATTACCCCAGCACAAAAATTACCTTTTACCGCACGTTTTTTTTGCCTAAATTTTAAACCGATTTCACCCTAATGCTAGGAACGTACTAATAAGGAATACCGTATGCTCAAGCCGAGAAAAAGGATTACCAAGAAAGAACTCAAACAGGACAAGCTTGTCACGTGGTACTTCAGCGTGACCGAATACTTTCGAAACAACAGAAAGATCGTAAGCGGCGTGGTAACCGGCTTGGTCATAGCGGCGATCGTCGTGGTCGCGTACATGAACAACATCCGTTCAAACAATAACAAGGCGGCCACGGAGTTGTCCCAGGTTCTCGGCGCGTTCAATGGCGGCGCGTACCAGGTCGCCATCAATGGAGACCCGACTCACAACATACGCGGGCTCAAGTACATAGTGGAAACCTACGGCAGCTCCGAAACCGGAGAGCAGGCGAAGGTGTACCTAGCCGACTGCTACTACTATCTCGGTGATTACGCGGACGCCATGAAGTACTTCAAGGACTATGACGGGAGCGACAGGTTTCTGCAGGCGAGCGCCTATGCGGGTGTAGCCGAAGTCTACGCGATACAGAAAAACTATCGGAAAGCGGCTGAATATTATGAGCGCGCCGCGGCGAGCGACTCGAAGAATTTCCTCGCGCCGCAGTACCTGGTAGGTGCCGCAAGGAACTACATTAAGACAGGGAAGAACGAAAAAGCCATTGCCCTGCTCACAAGGGTGAAAAAGGATTTTCCGAATTCCCAATACGCCGACAATCTCGACCTCTTAATGGCGAAAGCGAAGCTTCAGCAGTCGGAAAAACAGGCGGGATAGATTTCTCTCAATGTGGCCGGCTAGGGCAATCTGCCGCCGGCCATGACGGTGAACCAGTACCCCTCTTTGGCCATGTATTATTGATTTTCAGATGAAGCGCGATTGTACTGCAGCGCAAATCTGACCTAGCGGACAGCGTGCTCCATTTTTCTCCACACAAATAATCCCCACTTTCGAAGAGAACAGAGCGGACTACTTCCCGACGCTTTGTCGTGAGTGGTGGAGATAAATCTCCTCAAGAATTCCCTCTCTGATAACTTCTATCGCGTCCTCGACTTCTTCGGTCATTCCTACCTTGTACGAGAAATCTTTTCCAACAATTCCGTAGAGCAGAGTCTCGCGAGGAAGAATGCCGAGCGCTCGTGCCGTTTCGATTGCGGTGACTGTCTCGAAAGCGTGCGTAGAGAAGAAGAGGAAATCTTTCGGAGCCGATTCCCTGCCCGTGTCGACTCTGAAAATTGTGCCGGCAGGTGCAGATGATTGAACTGCGTCAACGATAATCATCGCGTCTGCGGAGCGCATTAACTCAAGGAGATGAGATTCATCGCCCGCTAGCTCAATTAATCTTGCACCTGTCGGCGTGCTGCCCTTAAGCTGCCGTAATACCATCAACCCGACGGCGTCGTCTCCCCGGAACTCATTACCGATCCCTACGACTGTTATTGAAGTCTCATGGGAAAGTTCGCGGGATGAACGGTGGTTGTTTATGCGGAATTCCGATTTGCTCATCTTCGTTTCACAGTTCCTCGGATATGTCGAGCCTTACGAAATGTGTCGCGCACGAAATACATGGATCGTAATTTCTCACCACCTGTTCGCACCTGAGCGTCAGGTCCTGCTTCGACATTTTGATGTTTGATGAGACGAAGTTCCTGAGATCAGACTCGATCATCTTTTGGTTTTGCGCGGTGGGGGGGACGATTTTCGCGTCCTTGATCAGCCCATCGTCACCGATGAGATATCTGTGATATAGTATACCTCTTGGCGCTTCCGTGCATCCGAATCCGAAGCCTGGCCTCACTTGGAAAGTCACCGCGGAATTTTCGGGCGCGTCGTAGTTTTCTATTATTCTAATTGCCTCGTCGCAGGCGTAGAGAGTCTCTATTGCTCGCACGACGATGCTCTTGAACGGGTTCAGAACAGGCGGGCGAATGTTCGCCTCCTCCGCCCCTTTCAGGGCGATGGGAGATAACTTCTCGAAATTGAGATTGAATCTTGCGAGCGGACCGGTCAGATAGGCCCCACGGCTCTCGTCCTGAGAAACTTGCGAGTCGGAAGTACGCGGGTTCTTCATCGTGGACTGCAGGGCGTTTGAGTATTCTACGTGGCTTTCGTGGAACACGAGCTCGTAATCCCGAATATCAATGTTCAACCCCATGTTGGAAACGAGTCTTCCTTCGTTGAATGGATATTCATCGGGATGGCTCAGGGCGACAAACTCATAGTCGGATTCGAAATCAGGGAAGCTGAGCTTGCTTGTCCAAATTACTGTCTCATATGCTTCATCCCTGGCGCGCTTCAGGCTCTCGAGGACTCCGTCGAAGTCTTTTCTGTCAGGGAGCTTGTAAAACCCGCCGACCTTCACGTTTATCGGGTGAATCTCCCTGCCGGCCAATAACGCGACAAGATCATTCCCGGCTTTCTTGAGGCGGAGTCCTCGCTGTACGGCATCGGGATGGTCGCCCGCGAGCTGGATCGCGTCATCGTATCCCAGGAAATCTGGAGCGTGCAGCATATAGATATGTAGCGCGTGGCTCTCGATCCACTCACCGCAGTAGAGAAGGCGTCTCAGTTCGCGAAGCTGGCCCCCGACCTTTACCTGGAATAGATTTTCCATTGCGTGCACAGAGCTCATCTGGTAAGCGATTGGACAAATACCGCAGATGCGAGCGGTGATGTCCGGAGCCTCACTGTATTTTCTACCACGGAGGAAGGCTTCAAAAAACCGCGGGGGCTCGAAAATCCTGAACTTGACATCGCTCACCTGACCGTCCTTCATCTTCACGGTTAGGGCTCCCTCGCCTTCGACTCGAGCAATATAATCGACTTTTATCGACTTACTATTCATGTGATTCGCTTTCTTTTCTGAAAGCATCGGCATACGCGTTGAAAGTGCGGAACGCCAGCTTGATATCGTGTTTCGACTCTCCGAGCTCGTTCAGCTTTGTCGAAAGCGCGGGAGTGTTGGGCGATTCCATCGGACCGAAACAGCCGTAACAGCCACGATTGAAGGAAGGGCATATCGCGCCGCAGCCGGCTTGTGTTACCGGCCCGAGACAAGGCTCCCCGTGCGCGACCATAACGCATTCGTTACCCTTCATCTTACATTCCATGCAGACACTGTAGGTACGTATGTTCGGCTTTCTCTTATTGATAAAAGCGTTGATAACTTCGATCAATTGATACTTGTTGATGGGGCATCCCCGGAGCTCGAAATCGACATGCACGAATGAGCCTACGGGGAGAGACCTGTCGAGCGTCGATATATATTCCGGAGACGCGTAAACGATGTGGACGAAATTCCTGATATCCTTCCAGTTCCGCAGAGCCTGTATTCCGCCGGCGGTGGCGCAGGCGCCGATAGTGATTAATGCGCCGCAAGACTTTCTTATCGCGCGTATATGTTCCACGTCGTGAGGAGTTGTGATGCTTCCTTCCACGATTCCGACATCATACGGTCCCCTGAGCATCCGTCTGCTCGCCTCCGGAAAGAAGGCGATGTCAATCGCGCCGGCCACATCGAGGAGCGACTCCTCCGCGTCAAGCAGAGAGAGCTGACAACCATCGCACGACGCAAATTTGAAAACGGCGACCTTTGGCTTACCGGCAGTCCTTCTTTGCGCCATTTCAGATTTCCTTCCTGTCGAGCAAGTGTTTGATTTGCGGCAGGCTGAACACCGGTCCGTCTTTGCAGATGAATTTCGGTCCGAACTGGCAATGCCCGCAGAGCCCTACGCCACATTTCATGTTTCTCTCCATCGACAGATAGATGCGTTCCGCTGCCAGTCCGCGCCGCTCAAGCTCTTCACACGTGTATTTCATCATCACTTCCGGTCCGCAAACCATCGCCAGCGTTGCTGGGGTATCCATCTTCAGGTAGGAAAACAATCCCGTCACCACGCCGATGTGACCTTTCCAACTTGAGTCGCCCCTGTCGACTGTTATAATGACCTCAGCATTTGCCGCTTTGCTCCACTCCTCGAGCTCAACGCGATAGAGAAGGTCGAGAGGACTCCGCGCGCCGTATAGAATCATGATGCGTCCGAATTCTTCTCTTCTACGGAGGAGTGTGTAAATGACCGGTCGTAGCGGAGCCAGGCCTATACCTCCGGCCGCGATGCAGACATCTTTTCCTACTGCTTCCTCTATGGGCCATGCGGTTCCGAACGGGCCGCGAAGACCGATAGTGTCGCCCCGACGCAGCCGCGAAAGTGCGGAAGTCACGGTGCCGACTCTGTGGATGGTGTGCGCAAGCATGTTCGGCCTAGAAGGATCTGAGCTGATGGATATCGCCGATTCTCCCGTCCCGAACGCGTACACCATATTGAACTGCCCCGCACTAAAGGCAAAGCTCCGGCCGTTGGCACGTGGCGGATCGATGAGAAGTGTGTAAGTATCGTCGGTCTCCCAAATCACGCGCCTGACGGTTGCGAGTGCGGGGAGCATGGAAATGGGAGCTTCCGTTCTCTTCACTGCAATGTTTGTATCGATCATTTAATTTTACTCCGGTATGAACACAGCCGCGAGTTCTTAGTAGTTCTCTCCTCTTTCACCGACAGCCGAGCCGTATACGTCGAGGAGTTGCAGACGTGTTGCCTCGAGCCGGCGCTCCAGAACTTCCGAGAAGCGACGGAGCATTTCGTACCCGAAGTGGCAGTCGGTTTCGCACTTGCTGACGAGGCACGACGCGTCGATCGCGAAGGCGTGGACTTGTTCGAGGGCGAAGGCGTCGAAGTGCCATTTGTAAGGGGAGATCAGCCAGGACCACCCCAGCACCTCTCCTGCACCCACAGTCTGAATTCTTATCTGGCCTCGTTCACCGCCGCGAACTTCAAGCACGACCCGCCCGCTGCGAAGGAGGTAAAAAGTCTTCGCGTCTTCACCTTCATGGAAGAGATAAGTCCCTTCGTTAAATACTACGTTCGAGGCGCATGAGGTCAGCGTTTTCAGAAGCTCCTCGTTCATATTGTTGAGGAAGGGATGCTCGTGTAATGATTCCGTCAGATCCTGGGGTTTCATCAAGAACCTCCGTTTTCTTGTTTAGCCACTCCTCCCTTGATCGCGCCGACTTCGGCGGTCAAGTCGATCCCGACCGGGCACCACGTTATACATCGCCCGCATCCGACGCAGCCCGAGACACCGAACTGCTCTACCCATGACGATAGTTTGTGAGTCAACCATTGCCGGTATCTTGATTTCGCTGATATGCGGAAGTTCCCCCCGGATACTCTGGCGAAATCCATCGTGAAACATGAATCCCAAATCCTGGTGCGTTTCGCTGTCTTGCCCGAAAGATCCGTCGCGTCTTCGACCGTGGAGCAGAAACACGTCGGACAAACCATTGTGCAATTGCCGCATGTCAAGCAGCGCTTCGCGACGTCATCCCAGTGAGGATGGTCTGAATTGTCAGAGAGAAGCTTAGGCAGGCCTGCAATGTCCAACGATTTTGTGATAGCATCGGAAGTCTTTCGGATAACTTCGTGTGCCGCGTCCACATCGCCTTCGACGGCTCTGGCCGGGCCGATTTCTTCGATCAGTGACTTACCGGAATCACTTCCGGCTCCGGCTACGAAAAAATGTTTCTCCTCATTCACGATTTCCGTGAGAGCGATGTCGAATCCTGACTCCGCTTCGGGGCCCGTTCCAAAAGACGTGCAAAAACAATTCTCTCCTGCATGACTGCAATTGACTGCTATTATGAAATTGCGCCTTCTCGCAGAGAGGTAGCCGTCGTCGAGGTAGTCGCCTGAAGAGAATACTCTGTCCTGAATCGAAATCGCTTTGAGTTCGCACGGCCGCGCGCCTATAAATGCATAGGGTTTCGCTTCATCCTTCTGATGGGAAACTCCGAACGACTTTCCGTCTTTGTCAAACGCGATTAGTTCTCTCCGCGGAAGATAAAGAAATCGTTTCCAGGATTGAGGAGGCAGGGTGTAGCCGAAGAATTGGGTGCCTCCATTTTTAGCGAGGCGATACATACCGGGGGCTTGTTCATCAACGAAACCTGCCGGCAGATCATCGGTGGAGTGAATCCTGTCGTAGACGATGACGCCATCAGAGTTTCTTGGTCCGATCACTTCGTAGCCTTTTTGTTGAAGTGACATGACGATGTGCTGAAGATCTTCAGTACTCAATCTAAAAGGTTCGTTCATGTTCGGATCATCTTCTCCCTTCTCACCGTGATTAGTTCAAGGAGTGTGCCAGTGTGTACATGAGAAACCAAACGAAAAACGAATTGAATGGATGGGGCGTCAAAAAAAGTTGGGACAAAAGGGGCACAAAGTCCGAAACGGTCGGCGTTGGTTTTCCCTACACAAGACGCTGACCAAAAGTAAATAGTTTCTACAAACCGGAAACGTTGGTTGCCGACGAATTAAATCAGAAAGGGGCGATGGATTAAGCCCGCGCGAAATCCAACCGCAATGTTCGGGAGGAAGGCATCACGGTTTGAAAATGAGCTCAACATCCTGAAGTATCGGCGTGCCGCTCGCCACAATCGGTGTTCTCGCTTCCATTCCCCAAAGCCACGGGAGAGCTTCGACCAATTGGGATATTCTTCCCAGAAGTTCCACGAAACTGTCCGACGGAGGCACGCCGACATTTTCCATCATGTTCCTCGCGTCCTTGTCGGTCAAAGGTGTTATCCTTCGTGACGGTTGGCGACCGGCGACGCTTAAGAAAATAAGTGGGCCAAAGTGAGGGTCATACTCTATTTTTATGTCCGCAGTCGGTTCAGTCCGCTCGCCAAAAATAACCTGTTCTGCCCTCAATCCAAAACAATCGAGGAGACAGGCGGCTTCTTGACCGTTGACTCTTATCAACCTCTGGCCATTGGACTGAAGAGGAGATTTGTCGTAGCGCTCCATAATATCGGTTAATAGTGCTCTTGCCGCTCCAAAGTTCACATCTTCGAACCAGAGCATTCGTCCTTGAGGCTGGCGCCTATTGTCAGCGTACTCTGTTACCCGAGCGAGGGCACGAGCCGCGGATTCCGGAAATCTGTACGAAGGGAAAACCGAGTGCCCGTCGCTGCTGCTTGACTGGAACGTGGCGGACGACGCGACCTGTACCGCGTGTGCGCTCCCCATCAGGCAAAGGACGACCGGCTTCTTCGCGTGAGTGGTTCTCTCGGCAAACACGACGCCGCGCCGAATCGCTCGCCCGATGGGATCGGGATCGCAGCCGCCGATACAAGCGAAGATCGCTATCAGCGAGTCAACGCTGTCGTTTTCGAGGAGTAGCTTGACGGATCGCTCGTAGTCTTCGGCGGTCGCAAGCGGGCCAAGATTTATGGTGTTGTTGCGGTCGACCGATAGATCATTTGATTCGCAGGCGTCCGCGCAGATGGTAAGCGCCCCGCCGGCGTTGCTTGTGATTGCGACCCTTTTGCCCGCTGGTAGCGGCTGGCTCGTCAGTAGCATTGCCGCGTCGAACATTTCTTCGAGAGTTTCTGTCCTTATCACTCCCGCCTGCTGGAAAAGCGCGTCGACCTGGACATCGGTTTCTGTAGATGACATTCTTACATGGGCGGTCTCGCGCCCTACCTTGCTCCGCGCGCTCTTTACACACAGGACCGGTTTCTTCGAGGAGACTCTTCTAGCCACCCTCGCGAACTTTCTGGGATTTCCAAACCCTTCCAGGTATAGTATGACCACTTCAGTGGCAGGATCCTCTTCCCAATACT
>JAJYRM010000063.1 GCA_021794075.1 Bacteroidota bacterium
GCCAATATCATGTCTGTGATGGCACGTCAAGTCGATTGTGACTTAGATGGCGAAGCCGTGTTAAGAGCCGCGTCCTATATGATGGCCGCTTCATGGATCATCGTTACGGCCGGTGAAGTCGGACGAATCAATCGCCGGCAAATCTCTTTTATCTCATCGGCATTTGTCCTATCGTTTCCAGCCGAGCGCTTACTCGAGTGTGACGCTTCAATCGCTTAAACTCCGTCTTAATAATAAGGTCGATATGAAAAGAATCTCATATTATCTAATTGCTTCCGTGCTAATACCTCTGGCAATCGCGTCTGCCCAGACGAGCAACCTGACTCCTCAGCAGATCCAGCAGCGCGCCTCGTCGCTCGGATACACAGTCGACACGAATCAGGTGAAGCAATACGAGCAGAGCCAATCGACTGGGACTTCGCCTCTTTCCGCTTCCGCGGCTCCCGTGCAGGTCCAGACGGCAGTCACTCCGCCCGCGCCCGGGCCGTCGTCAAAGTACGTCGTTCCCTCTTTCGCTAACAGGACGGGGGCCAGCACGCTTCCGGCATTCGGGTACGACGTGTTCACGTATTCTCCCACGACCTTTCAGCCGACACTGAACGTTCCGACACCGGTCAACTATGTAATCGGGCCTGGAGATGAAATAGTCATATCACTCTGGGGCGAGACACAGCTCGTCCAGAACCTCACGGTCTCCAAGAACGGAGATATCTATATACCCAACGTCGGCCTCATAAGCGTGAACGGGCTCGACATGAAGCAGCTTCGGGAGAAGTTGTTTGAAAGGCTGTCGAGAGTCTACGCGTCTCTCTTGCCCAACGCGAGCGGCGGGGCGAGAACTCACCTTAACGTGTCGACCGGTCAGCTAAGGAGCGTCAAGATATACGTGCTCGGCGAAATAGCGAAGCCTGGAGGCTATACTCTCCCCGCGCTTTCTTCGGCGTTCACCGCGCTCTACTACTCCGGCGGACCAGATATCAACGGCACGATGCGGAATATCGAAGTAATCCGTGACGGGAAGGTCATCGACCATATCGACCTTTATGATTACCTGATCAACGGAGATCAGTCTCAGGATATTCGCCTCAATGACGGCGACATAGTTTTTGTCCCGCCGGTCGGCAAGCGCGTGGCCATCACGGGGAGCGTGTTTCGTCCAGCCATATACGAGCTCAAGAAGGGGGAGACTTTAGGCGATCTACTGAAATACGCCAGCGGCCTGAATTTCAACGCATATTATCAGACAGTTCACATCGACAGAGTCATTCCGTTTAATCAGAGGGCTGAATACCAGAACAACATCCTGAGCCTCGATCTGAATTTTAGATCCGCGGCCGCGCTCGATTCGAGCGACTTCAAGCTAGACAACGGAGACGTCGTCACGATCCCGACGATCAACAATATGCCTCAGAACAAGGTCACTATTTCCGGGGATGTCAGACAGCCCGGGGTCTACCAGCTGACTCCCGGCATGACGGTGAGGGATCTTATCGTCAGCGCCGACAGCCTTTTCCCCGACGCGTTCATGGGGAAGGCGACGCTCGTTCGAACTCTTCCCTCCGAAAAAAAGGAGGTCATAGCTTTCAACCTCGGGAAGGCGATGAACGGCAACCCCGCGGACAACGTGATTCTGCAGAACAGAGACGTCGTGCAGATTTACAAGGACAACACATTCTTCCCGACGAGGACGGTTTCGATCTCGGGAGAAGTGAACAAGCCCGGCACCTATCCTCGCCTTAATAACATGACGCTTACCGATCTGATCATAGACGCGGGTGGGCTGACCGAGCTGGCGACGACGAAAAACATAGAAATCGCGCGGATGGATACGGTCAATTCGTCCGTCTATGCCAAAGAGTATACCGTCAGCCTTCCATCAGATTACTGGAACGTTCCGCGGGAAAAGGACTTCAGGCTTCAGAATTATGACCATGTGCTTGTTCTTCCCGATTCGGCGAAGAAGTTCCCCCAGACGGTAGCGGTCAGCGGGGAGGTGGCTTTCCCCGGGACCTATACCATCTTAACGCGTGGCGAGAAGCTCACGGATTTCATAGAGAGAGCGGGTGGGCTGAAGCCAAACGCCTACACGGAAGGGATGTACGTGGTCCGCAAGAATTCAATCCTTTCAGTGCTCAAGAGCATTCCGGTTCCCGACACCGCCTTCTTCGGAAATTATCAGGGAGAGCCGCTGATCAACAGGGGACAGTTCAACAGTGAATTCGGAGACAGGATACCGATACTGTGGAATAGGATCGAGAACGACAGCTCTTCGATTTACAACATACCTCTCGATCCCGGCGATGCCATCGTCGTACCGAAGGACCCGCACACAGTGACAGTTGCCGGCGACGTCGGACTTCCTTCCACGGTTCCTTACAAGGAAGGAGAAGGGGTTAACTACTACATCAGGCAGGCGGGGGGATTCACTCCGACCTCGTCGAAGGGAGACGTGATCGCGATACAGCCCAACGGAATGAAGTGGAATCCTTCCGGCTTTTTCCTCGTTCCGAATCCTCCTCTTCTGGCAGGTTCCGTTATTTATGTGCCGTCCCATATCAAGACGACAAGCGACGTTTGGCCGGTGATAAGGGATATAATTACCGTGGTGAGTTCGACGGCGGTGCTGGTGTTGACGATAAGTAAGTTGTAAGAGAAGTGACAGAGTAACAAAGTAACAGAGTGACAAAGTAACAGAGTGACAAAGTTGCAGAGTGACAAAGTTGCAGAGCGGCAAAGTTGCAGAGCGGCAAAGTTGCAGAGCGGCAAAGTTGCAGAGCGGCAAAGTTGCAGAGCGGCAGAGAGATGAAGTGGAAGTCTGGTGAGGGATTAATGGCGTCTCATAAAACCGGAGGGAATGCTATGAAGACTCATAAAGATCTAGAGGTCTGGAAGAACTCAATGACCCTTGTGCAAGAGGTTTATAAGTTTACCACGGATTATCCCCAGAACGAAATCTATGGGCTGACGAACCAGATGCGAAGGGCGGCTGTTTCCATACCCTCGAACATCGCGGAAGGGGCCGCGAGAACTTCTTCGAAAGAGTTCACGAGATTTTTGTCCGTGTCCCAGGGATCGTTGGCTGAGTTAGAGACGCAGACGATCTTGAGCGAGCGCCTGGGCTTTCTGGCTGGAACGGACTCGACAAAAATGTTGGGTGATATGAATCTTATTCGAGCCCAGCTTACGGGATTAATTCGCTACATTAAAAGGAAATGAATTGCGCCTCGCTCCAATCGGAGGAGAACTCCAAACTATTTTTGTGAACAGGTCAACTAACTCTGTTACCCTGTCACTCTATCACCCTGTTACCCGCTTCATCCTCTTTTCAAAATTCAACGACTTGGATTGCTAAATGACTGATTCCTATTCGCAGAACACAAATCTACCGCCACCTGAGGACGAGGAAGAGATCTCTTTCGAAGAGGGCTTTCGCCGCACGGTAGACAAGCTTCGTCCGCATTTCGCGGCTCTCTGGAGGGCTAGAAAGAAGTTTATCTATTTCAACGGCGCCGTCGCGGTGCTCTTCCTGCTGGTGCTCCTCTTTCTCGTCAAGAATTACTATACGAGCACCGTCACGATCCTTCCCGATTACGGGACGAAGGAGACAACGCTCAGCCAGCTCAGCGGACTCGCATCGCTGGCGGGAGTGAGCGTGGGGGGAGGCGCTCCTACCGATGTTTACCAGAACCTCCTGACAAGCCAGGCCGTCCTTGAACCGGTGATCTTCGCGAAGTACAAGACAATTAAGTATCCGGACTCCGTCAACCTGATCCAGTATTTCAAGATCAAGCCCGACAAGAAACTCCCGCCTGACTTGCAGAAGAGGCTCGAGTTCCTCTCAGCATATAAAACCCTATCGAAAGGTGTCTTGACGACGAACGTGGATAGGATGACGAAGATCCTGACCGTGACCGCCAAGATGCCGGAGGCCGCGCTTTCCGCGGATGTGGTTAACAACGCTGTCGAGTCACTCGACAATTACATCAGGACTAAGAGGAAGTCGTACGCTTCGGATCAGCTGCTCTACATCGAGAAGCGGATCGGCCAGGTGAAGGACTCTCTCAGGGTTGCCGAGGACAGACTGAGGGACTTCAGGGAACAGAACAGGCTCGTTTTGCAATCGCCCGAGCTGATGCTGGAACAGGCGAGGCTCTCGCGCAATGTAGATATTCTGAGCGCCGTCTACCTGGAGCTTAGCAAACAATACGAGCTGGCCAAGATCGACGTGATCAAGGATACCCCGATAGTGAACGTGGAGAGCTACGCCGGGAATCCAGTCCTGAAGGCGGGACCATCGAAGCTGAAGACTCTCATCATCATCATGTTCCTTTCCGCGCTCTTCTCCTCACTCTATCTAGGATTCAGGGAGAACATAAAGAAGTACGTGGGATACATGAAAGGACAGAGAGAATTATAAATTTTGAATTTTAAATTCTCAATGGAATTAGATTTGTCCTCGAATTGAACGCGGTAAGATGGAATAGAGCCGCAGGTAACTCGAATTTTAGAAATTGAGAAGCGCGACAATTGGGCTGCCTCTGAAATGCAGGCGGCCTTTTTTGTTTATGGGGGTGCGCGACGACGCGACCGGGTTATTCCATAATTCCCCCGCTTTTGCTATACTATGTCATTAATATTTAAGCTTCGCAATCCAAACTGAATATCAAGCACGGAATTTCTTATAGAGGAGAAATATGAATATCTCGATTATCGGCACCGGATATGTCGGACTTGTAACCGGCACCTGCTTTGCTGAAACCGGAAACAAAGTCGTCTGCATGGATGTCGACACGAAGAAGGTGGCACAACTGAAGAAAGGGGTCTCGCCGATATACGAGCCGGGACTCGATCCGCTTCTCGAGAGGAACCTGAAAGCCGGAAGACTGTCGGTGACCTCTTCGCTGCAGGAGGCGATAAGCAAGTCGGACGTGATCTTCCTCTGCCTTCCCACTCCTCCGGGCGCGGACGGAAGCGCCGACCTGAAGTACGTCATGCAGGTCGCCGAGGATATAGCGAAAACCACGGACGGCTTCAAGGTTATCGTGACAAAGAGCACCGTCCCGGTCGGAACGGCGGACAAGATCCGCGAGATATTTAATCGCCACAACAGGAATGAGTTCGTCGTCGCCTCCAATCCCGAGTTCCTCAAGGAAGGGAACGCCATACAGGACTTCATGTTTCCGGACAGGGTCGTCGTCGGAGTGGAGAACGAGAGGGCGGAAAAGATGCTCCGCGAGCTTTACGAGCCATTCGTTCGCACCGGCGCGCCGATACTCATCATGGAGACGAGAAGCTCCGAGATGGTAAAGTACGCGGCGAACGCCTTCCTCGCGACGAAGATCTCTTTCATGAACGAGATCGCCAGGCTTTGCGAGAAGCTCGGCGCGGATGTGGACAAGGTAAGGACCGCCATCGGATACGACAACCGGATCGGCGCGAAGTTCCTTTTCCCCGGGATCGGCTGGGGAGGAAGCTGCTTCCCGAAAGACGTGAAGGCGCTAATCAAGATCGGCGAGGAGGCGGCAGTCGAAACTCCAGTGGTATCGGCCGTCGACGCCATCAACGAAGAACAGAAGAAGCTTATGCCTCAGAAGATACGAGCGCGGTTCGGCGAGGATCTCAAAGGGAAGAAATTCGCCCTGTGGGGACTCTCCTTCAAGCCTAAGACGGACGACATGCGCGAAGCGCCCGCGATAGTTGTCATAGAGAACCTGCTTCAGAGCGGCGCGGAGATCAGCGCCTTCGATCCTGTGGCGATGGAGAACGCCGGAAAGATTTTCGGAAAGAAGGTCTCTTTCGCGAAAGACGAATACTCAGCGCTGAAAGGGGCCGACGCGCTTGTACTGGTCACTGAGTGGCAGGAATTCCGCGAGCCTGATATGGAAAAGATGAAGTCTCTCATGAAGGGCCACGTGATATTTGACGGAAGGAATATATACAATCCTGAAAAGGTCAGAGCGCAGGGGTTCGAGTATTTTGGGATAGGAAGGAAGTAGAAAGCATTTCGGATTGCGGATTTCGGATTTCGAATTGTATGTGATGCGTTGGAACATTTAGTATTTCTGATTGCAAATTTCGGATTTCGAATTGCATGTGATGCATTGGAACATTTGAGATGTCGGATTGTGAATTTATCGATGGCATAGAATGGAGTACGCAGTTTCGTGTTCATAACTGATTTCAGAATATCACGCGGGGGATGATCATGGATAAGAATGAGCTTATGGCGAGAACGAAGGTATTCGCCCTCGATGTCATTGAGATTGTCGAGGGCTTGCCTGTCAACAGCGCTAACAGCGTAATAGGTTACCAGGTGATAAAGTCTTCCACCTCCGTCGGCGCGAACTACAGGGAGGCTTTTCGGGCTGAATCGAAAGCCGACTTCATTCACAAAATCGGCATCGTCGAGAAGGAAGCGGGTGAGTCGGAGTGGTGGTTGGAACTGCTGAGAGAAAGGAAGCATGCCAACACCTCGAAAGTCGACGATGCGCTTTCTGAATGCAGAGAGCTGCTCAAGATATTTTGCGCGACTGGGAGAACCGCCAAGCGCAGATGACCACCAAATCCGCGATCCGAAATTCGAAATCTCCAGTTCTTTCTTTCCAATTCGCAATACGAAATTCGAAATCTTTAACTTAATGGAGTCTTAATGCCCCGCATACTCATCACCGGCGGCGCCGGTTTCATCGGGTCTCACCTCTGTGACAGATTTATAGCGGAGGGGGACGAAGTAATTTGCCTGGATAACTTTCTCACCGGAAGCCCTGATAACATCGCGCACCTCCTCGGCAATCCGAAATTTAGATTTGTCCAGTACAACGTAACCGATTTCATATATGTCGAAGGAAAGGTCGACGCGGTGCTACACCTCGCCAGCCCCGCTTCTCCGATCGACTATCTCAAACTTCCGATCCAAACTCTGAAAGTCGGATCGCTTGGCACGCACAAGACGCTCGGCCTGGCGAAAGCGAAGGGGGCGCGCTATCTCCTCGCTTCAACGAGCGAAACATACGGCGATCCTCTTGTCCATCCCCAGCGCGAAGACTACTGGGGCAACGTGAACCCGATCGGCGTCCGCGGAGTTTACGACGAGGCAAAGCGCTTCTCTGAAGCGATGACGATGGCGTATCACCGCTATCATAACCTCGACACGAGAATCGTCAGGATATTCAATACATTCGGTCCCCGCATGCGGCTTGACGACGGAAGAGTTCTCCCCGCATTCATGGAACAGGCTCTGACAGGGAAAGATCTCACGGCGTTCGGGGATGGAACTCAGACTCGCAGCTTCTGCTACGTGGACGACCTCGTCGAAGGGATCGTAAGGCTCCTGAGATCGGACTTCAACGAGCCCGTGAACATCGGGAACCCTGACGAAATAACGATTCTCCAGTTCGCTAAGGAGATCATCGAGCTGACCGGCAGCAAGAGCAAGATAGCCTTCAAGCCCCTACCTCAGGACGATCCGAAGGTGCGCCAGCCGGACATAAGCCGCGCGCGCGAAGTTCTCAAGTGGGAACCCAAAGTCCCGCGGTTGGAAGGCCTCAAGAGGACAATTGGGTACTTCAAAGGTAAACTGGGAATAAAGTGATGGTGCGGACAACGTCCGCCTAGCAGGCAGCGCTGCTTGGTTTTCAATATTTCACAGAGGGACACAGAGAATTACAGAGTTCCACAGAGAAACTTCTCTTCTCTCCGCGTCACTCCCTTCGTCTTTAGTGTTACTCTGTGTAATTGTTAAGCCCCTAGCTGGCCATCGATAACTATTTAGCCTTGCACGGCAGGAGGGGTTAAAGGTTTTGTGACTGGCCTCAGCCTCCGGATAACATTGAATCTTTCTCCCTCCCTTGATATATTTCACTCGTTATGTCGGTGAAGGGCTGCTAGCTTCCCGGCAATTCTTTGAACGGTCGAGTTAGAGGTCGAGATTGCTAAATCGAATCTATGTGTGTCCGGAGCACCGCGTGGCGATTCGTTCGATCCTTTTGAGTACGGATGTTTTCAATACTGTCGGCGGGCAATATCCGGTAAATAACTATTATTCCAACACCGTGGATAGATTCATCTCCCTCCCGACGTGCGGCGTAGCATGATGTATGACCGCGAATGATTATGATATTTTTTGTTAGTTGATATAAATGGCAGTGTATCTGAGATGACTGAATCGATACCGGCGGTGCCGAAGTCGCCGCAGGCGAGCCTTCCCAATGTCAAACTCGCTCCGGCATCGAATAATTAAAAAGGAGAACATTAATGGCTACGTTCATCACTGAAGAGTGTATTAACTGCGGCGCCTGCGAACCTGAATGCCCAAACACGGCAATCTACGCGGGTGGCGTCGAGTGGGAACTCTCCGGCGAAAAGCATCCCCCGATTTCAAACGATTTCTATTACATAGTTCCTGATAAGTGCACGGAATGCGTCGGTCACCACGAGCAGGAACAGTGCGCCGCGGTCTGTCCGGTCGACTGCTGCGTACCTGATCCTAACCATCCTGAAGCTGAAGAGGTCCTCTTCGCGCGGGCGGTGCAACTGAATCCCGAACTTGCGGGCCTTGAGCTTTCTGCCGCTACCTCCAGATTTAGAAAGTAGTAAGGAACGTTTTCACGTCACAGGGTTGACGGGGGAATTTTATGAAAGGTCGGGTCCAAAACCCGACCTTTTCTGTATATGCTCGCCGAGGAAAATGAGGAGAAACACAAGACCAATGCCGGTGAAATTATGCGAATAGGAGAGTACGCGCTCACGGCGCTCGAGACTTGTCGCTTCTACCTTGACGGCGGCGCAATGTTCGGAGTCGTCCCTAAAGTCCTTTGGGAAAAGTCAAATCCATCCGATCAGAAGAACCGTATCGAAATGGCGGCCCGCGCGCTCCTTATAGAGACAGGCAAGCGCCGGATCATCGTCGACACCGGAGTCGGCGAGGGGTGGGATCAGAAGTTCTCTCAGATCTACGGAATCGATAACTCGAAATACACCCTTCGCGACTCGCTGAACGCAGCCGGCCTCTCGGCAACCGACATAACAGATGTCATACTCACCCATCTTCATTTCGATCATGTCGGCGGGGCGACTTATGTTGACGGCGAGGGCGAAATCAAGCCGACATTCCCGAACGCGACTTACTATGTCCAGAAGAAACAATACGAATGGGCCGTTCACCCCTCTGAAAAGGATCAGGCAAGCTACCGGAACGAAAGATATGTCCCTCTATTCGAAGAGGGGAGGCTCACGCTGTTGGATGGCGCAACGGAATTTCTCCCTGGAATATTTTTGAACGTAACGAACGGTCATACCGTGGGACACCAGACTATTCTGGTGACCGATGGAAGTAAGGCGCTGTACCATCCTGGCGACACAATTCCCACCTCGTCGCATGTTCCGCTCCCTTATATTATGGGATACGACAATTCTCCATTGACGACATTGGAGGAGAAGAAGGATATCTTAAAGAAGGCCGTCGAGCGCGGCTTCACGCTCTTTTTCGAGCACGACCCGAAATACGCCGCCACCATGGTAGAGAAAACCGAGAAGGGCTACAGAGCGGGCGCGCCTGTCGATTTGAGGGAGAAGTAGCATCACGAAGAACAAGCGCCAATTATGTGATTCGATAACCACGCGCCTAATAGCGGCGTCAGTTGAAACGCATTCCGAATATAAGTGGAGTTCCCCCGTTGGATGATTTCATAAAAATCGTGTCCCTTTCCGATATCCGAGAAAGCAAAGGCATCACGCGTAAACTCGAAGACGACGAAATCGCGGTTGTAAGAATTGGGGATGACATACGCGCTTTCCTGAATATCTGTCCCCATCAGCACACGCCGCTCGTGGATAAATACGGCGGTCAGATCCAGGGCGATGAACTTACCTGCCCGATGCATGGATGGACCTACAACCTGAAGACGGGGAAATGCGTTAATCAAAGCGGTAAGTTGAAGATGTTGGAAGTGAAGGTAGAAGACGGCGAGGTTTACGTGAGAAAAATCGTTAATGAATTCGGGTGGTAGTCTCGCAGAATGGGAAGCGACAGGGAATCTGACACGCGCTTTGTAAAAAGGCTCGCAACGGAAAAAGGGTTCGAGCTGGTTGGAGTCGCGGAGGCGAATCCGTTGGATGATGAGGTGGAGCATCTTAGGGAATGGCTCTCGCGAGGTTACCAGGCGAGCATGCGCTGGATGGAATCGAATGTCGACAAGAGAGCCGATCCCGGCCGTGTGCTCGACGGGGCACGATCTGTCATCTCATTGGGGAAGAATTACTACACGCCATTCCAGCACGAGGCCTTTTCGGCGAAGATATCCAGGTACGCGTGGGGGGATGATTACCATCTCGTGCTGGGCAAGATCCTTAAGGAATATGTCGCCGAACTATCGTCAAAATTTCCGGCGAACAAATTTATATGGTATTCCGATACCGGCCCGGTTATGGACAAGGCATGGGCGCGGCGCGCGGGAAGTGGCTGGATCGGTAAACACACTAATGTAATTAACAGGGAGATCGGATCATGGATATTCTTGGCTGAAGTCATCACCGACCTCGATTTTGTGTACGATTTACCCGAAACCGATCATTGCGGGAGCTGCCGCGCTTGCATCGATGCCTGTCCGACGGACGCCATCGTCGAGCCGTACGTCGTAGACGCTAATAGGTGTATTTCTTTTCTCACAATTGAGAACAGGGATGAAACCATTCCCGCCGGGCTCATCCCAAAGCTTGATAATTGGCTCTTCGGGTGCGACATTTGCCAGGATGTTTGTCCGTGGAACCGGAAGTTCGCGACTACCTCCGACGAGCAGTCGTTCCTTCCACGGGAGGAAAATCTGAATCTGAAACCACGGGATATTCATCTAATGAACAGGGATGAATTCGCCGAGAGATTCAGGCGCAGTCCCGTAAGACGCGCGAAGTACGAAGGTTTGCAGAGGAACGCGGCGGCATTATCCGCCGCGCCTCAATCGAAGGAACAAAAATCCGACGAATGAAAAGTCTTCGTGAGGTTGGAGTGAAAGAAAATCGTTGCTCAATTCGTGGTCGCTGTTCTATAGCAATGTTTATCCAATAGGGTTAGATATTACTGATTCAGTCCGTGTGCTCTATAAATTTATGATTCCATATTAACCCCAGGAAAAATTTTAAGTGAAATACAAAGGTTTTTTGTTCGATCTTGACGGAGTACTGATCGATAGCTCGAGGATACATTATGCAGGTTGGAAGAAGGTCCTTAACAGACTTGATAAGGATATTGATTACGAAACGTTCCGGACGGCGTGTTTCGGAAAAAGAGGCGTTGACACGCTCGAGCTATTCTTCCCGAGGGGGAAGTTCAGCGATGAAGAGGTGAAGAGGCTATCCGACGAGGTTGACTCCAACTTCGTGGAGACCGTAGCGGAGGTTGGCGTCCCTATAAATGGGGCGCTCGAATTCCTGCAAATGCTAAGGAGATCGGGAGAGAAAATCGCGCTCGCGACCTCGGCTCCTCGTCAAAACGTTGACGCGTTTCTAGAGGCGTTCAGGCTTGTGGGAGCATTCGACGCGGAAGTGTGCGGAGACGATGTGACAAAAGGAAAACCCGATCCGGAAGTATTCCTCAAAGCGGCATCAGGGTTGGGGGAGGATCCGTCCCATTGCGTCGTATTCGAAGACTCTCTTCCCGGTGTGACGGCGGCAAAAGCGGCGGGGGCGTCATGCGTGGCGCTGCTGACCACAACTACAGCGGATGTGTTGAAGGCGGCAGATTTTTTCGTTAGAGATTTTTCAGATGAAACTTTAAAAAGAATAATCAGGCCCGAAGAATCAAGGGGGCCGAAAGTAAGGGAGAAAGTATGAATCATCGGAAAGTAATAATAATAGGCTCCGGACCCGCGGGACTGACCGCGGCAATCTATACCGGTCGCGCCAATCTCGAACCGATTCTCTTCGAGGGAAGCCAGCCCGGGGGGCAGCTTACAATCACTACTGAAGTCGAAAATTACCCGGGATTTCCCGAAGGTGTCATGGGACCCGAGCTTATGGACATGATGAAGAAACAGGCCGAGAAGTTCGGCGCGAAGACGTTCTTCAAAGATGTGTCGCAGGTCGATCTCTCGAAACGTCCGTTCGTGGTGAAGAGCGGAAACGAGACATACACCGCCGATTCCATCATAATCTCCACCGGAGCTTCGGCAAAGCTCCTGAATATCGAGTCGGAGAAGGCTCTGATGGGGTATGGCGTCTCCGCTTGCGCGACGTGCGACGGATTCTTCTTCAGGGACCAGGAAGTTGTTGTGGTCGGTGGGGGCGACACCGCGCTTGAAGAAGCCAACTTCCTCACCAAGTTCGCCAGCAAGGTAACTGTTGTGCATCGGCGCGATTCACTTCGCGGTTCGAAGATTATGCAGGAGCGCGCCTTCTCGAATCCGAAGATAAAGTTCGTCTGGGATTCTGTCGTCGACGAGGTGCTCGGCGTCAAGGAGAAAAAAGTGCACGGCGTGATGCTTAAGAACGTGAAGACTGGCGAGAGGACCGAGATGAAATGCGATGGGCTGTTCATCGCGATAGGTCATCAGCCGAATACTGCCATATTCAAGGGACAAATCGAAACCGACAGCGTCGGGTATATCGTAACAAAGAACGGTTCTACCGAGACGAGTGTGCCGGGTGTCTTCGCTGCCGGAGACGTGGCGGACAAAAAGTACCGTCAGGCCGTTACTGCCGCAGGCACCGGATGTATGGCCGCAATTGATGCCGAGAAATATCTCGAAGCTTTCTATCACAAGTCCGGTGACTAGCCGCTGCTGAGAATTCTCGGGAGTTTGGAGTCTGAGCGGTCGTCAGGTCTGAAACGGCCGCGAAGGTCGTAAAGCAGGCGCGAAGGTCGCGAGGGAAAAAGAAGTCACCCTCTGCGGTCTCTGCGCCTTTTCTCTGTCATTTGTAGGTGAACTGAGCCGGGACACCGGATGAAGGTCGAGGCGGCTGAAGAGTAAAATTTGCGCACAGAAGGAGTCGATATTCCCACAGAAGAATGCTTTTGAGATAGAAAGATATGTGGGATCTTAATGAGCCGGGTTTTCCGTTCTTCATTTTCAGCGGCGCACGGTTTCCAGCGGGCAATTATTTATTCAGTTGTTCTTATATTGTTAAGAATTCTATGGATACAAAAACAAGAAGAAAAATTGTTCTAGTCGGCGATAAAGTCCTGGTCACACCCGACAAGAACCAGGAAAGAACGGAACACGGACTCTATTTGCCCCCTGGTGTTAAGGATAAGGAGCGCGTCCAGGGTGGGACTGTCGTGCAGGCGGGACCGGGGTACGCGATTGCCAATCCCAACTACATAGACCAGGAGCCCTGGTCTACTTCTCCGCGCGAGCCCGTGAAATACATCCCTCTTCAGGCCGAGCATGGGGATTATGCCCTTTTTCTGCGCGATCAGGCGGTAGAAATTGAATTTGAGGGGGAGAAGTACTTTATCATCGCCCATTCATCCATTCTGATGCTGATCAGGGATGCGGAATTCCTCGATCCCACCCTCTGAAGCCTTCCGCCAGCCTTATTTCTTCTCTCCTCAGTTACAACTTCTGTTCCATCTTTGTTTCAAGTTAGTATATGAGTTATTAACTTAATTCGTCATGAGGGAATTATTTGTCATAGACGAAGTGGCCGTCGACAGCAGCCTCTTGAAACGCAAGTTCGCTTGCGACTTGCTGAAGTGCAAAGGGGCCTGCTGCAGCCTTCCCGGAGGCAGGGGAGCTCCTCTACTCGATTCCGAAATTTCCGAAATCCAGTCCACACTCCCGGAAGTACTACCTCTCCTTAGTAAAGAGAAACAAAAGCTCATCGAGAAGGATGGATTCTACGAAGGGTCCAGGGGAGATTACGCCACGACTTGTGTCGATGATGAGGATTGTGTCTTCGTGTACAGGGAAGATGGAATTGCTAAGTGTGCCATCGAGAAAGCGTACAACGATGGAAAGGTCGGCTTCAAAAAGCCGATATCATGTAATTTGTATCCGATCAGGGTCAGCAGGTTCGGAGGCGACATTCTCCGATACCATGAATTGAAAGAGTGCGATCCTGCGGTAAAAAAAGGTGAGATTGAAGACGTGGGTGTCATAGAGTTTTTGAAATCCGCTCTTACCAGACTTTACGGTGAAGAGTGGTACAGTAAATTGGAAATTCACGCGGGTTTGAAGCCCGTCGAAAAAAGCTGACGGAGGTTCTGTGTCGTTATGTTGAAGTTTGGACAAACACAGCGTCTAAGTCAGGAATTAAGGCTCCAGCCGCAGCAAATCCTTTACTACGATTTGCTGCAACAACCGATATTTGCCCTCCAACAAAGACTTAGAACGGAGCTCGACGAGAATCCAGTCCTTGAACTTGAAGAGGCGGAAGAGCTCATCGAGGAGCCGGAGATGGAACTCAAAGAGGCCGACGAAAAAGGCGACGATCCGATAGACGAGCCGGAGTTCAGCGATGTCGATCTCGATGAATTCAGGAATGATGAGACCGACATCAGGTTGAAGAAGCAGCGCTCGGAAGACGACGAAGAGTTTGAATTCGCGCCGCCTGCCGTCGAGAACATGTACGATCACCTGATCCAGCAGCTGCAGCTCCTTGATTTCAACGAGAACGAGAAACTCCTCGGTGAAGAGATTATCGGCAATATCGATGACGACGGCTATCTTCGCGAGGATCTCGGAAAAATAGTCGAGGACACAAACCTTTCCTTCCAGCTTGCTCTTACCGTTGAGGACGCTGAGCGTGTCCTTGCCGGCATACAGACGCTCGATCCGTTGGGAGTTGGCGCCCGCAGCCTCAGGGAATGTCTCCTGGTTCAGCTCAAGGCGCGTGTTGACCTCGAACCGACAGAGCGCGCGCTGGCAACCAGAATTATCGAGGAAGATTTCGAAGATTTTTCCAACCATCGGTACGACCAGCTCTCGAAGAAACTTGGCATCACCGTCGATGAAATTAAGGCGGCCGATACAGTTATAAAGAAGCTTACCCCAAAGCCCGGCGAGGGCTTCCTCCTACCTCTCGAAACTACCGTCGTCGTACCAGATTTCGTGGTACACGAGGACGAGACGGGAGAGCTCGTCATCACGCTTAACGAGCGAGACATGCCGCAGGTTCGCATCAGCCCGAAGTATCTCGACATGATGAAACAGGCCCGCGGCCGTAAGACTGACGCGCAAACGAAGGATTTTCTCAAGCGAAAGCTTGAGTCGGCGAAATGGTTCGTGAACGCGCTCCTGCAGCGGCGCGAAACCATGACGAGAGTAATGCAGGCGCTGGTCGAAACGCAGCGCGAATTTTTCACGGAAGGTCCGGATAATATCCGTCCCCTTATTTACCGCGACATCGCGGACAGGACAGGGTTCGATATCTCCACGATCAGCCGCGTCGTCAGCGCGAAGTACGTCCAGACCGACTTTGGGGTCTTCAAGCTCAGAGAACTTTTCAGCGAAGGGTTGAGGACTACGGACGGCGAGGAAGTCGCAACGCGAGAGATTAAGAATAAGATCAAAACTATGATTGAAGGGGAGGAAAAGAACTGTCCTCTCAACGACGAAAAGATTACAGAACTGCTGAACCAGCAAGGCTACAAAGTGGCCCGAAGGACCGTTACGAAATACCGGGAGCAGCTACGTATTCCGCCGGCCAGAATGCGACGTGAGGCATAATAAAATGGCAACCATCGATACCCTCGACCGCGATACGGTGGAGGGAAAAGTCAGGCACTACAAGGAAGTTGTGTCCAGATACGAGAAGAAATATTCGGCAGCATATGAAGAGCTTCAGCGAAGGACGTCGAGCGCCGCTCTGACCCCTGAAGTGGAGGACGATATGCTCGATTGGAAAGAGGCGCTCCTGATGGTGAGCGTTTACGAAAGAGTATTGGGCGAGATGAATAAACCCGGTTGATGGCCCGGGCCGGGGGACAAAGAGTTTGATTTCCGGACCAAGATCCGGATATCTCAAGATTCAAAGGATCACCATGCAGATTCACGGAACTACTGTAATAGGCATCATAAAAGACGGTAAATGCGCAATTGGCAGCGACGGCCAGGTTACCATCGGTCAGTCGGTGATGAAGAACAACTCCAAAAAGGTCAGAAAGCTTTACAACGGTACGGTCATCGCCGGCTTCGCGGGGGCATCCGCCGACGCGTTCACCTTGTTTGAAAGGTTCGAGGACAAACTCCAGCAGTATCATGGTAATCTGAGCAGGGCGGCAGTCGAACTCACCAAGGACTGGCGAATGGACAAATACCTCAGACGGCTCGAAGCTCTCCTCGCCGTCATGAACGGTGAGACCGCGCTGATAATTTCCGGAAACGGAGATGTCGTGGAACCGGATGACAGGATTGTCGCCATCGGTTCGGGAGGCAATTACGCGCTCGCCGCCGCGAGGGTACTGATAAAGCATACGAATCTCACGGCGAAAGAAATAGTCCTCGAGTCGCTTGAAGCCGCGTCCGAAATCTGCATCTACACTAACAAGCATTTTTCAATCGAAGAAATTTGAAATGGCAAAATCATCTAAACTGATAAAGAGCGATCCTTCGAAGCGCGAGCTTACGCCGCGAGCAATCGTGAGCGAACTGGACAAATATATAATCGGCCAGGACGCTGCCAAGAAATCAGTGGCTATCGCCCTGCGAAACAGATGGCGCCGTCAACAGGTGCCGGAAGATCTTCGCGAAGAGATCATGCCGAACAACATTATCCTGATCGGGCCGACAGGCGTTGGGAAGACAGAGATCGCGCGCCGTCTAGCGAGGCTATCAAACGCCCCGTTCATAAAGGTTGAGGCTTCAAAATTCACTGAGGTCGGCTACGTCGGAAGGGATGTCGAGTCGATGATACGCGACCTCGCCGAGATTGCCGTTGCCGGCGTCAGGTCGGAAAAGACCGCGGAGGTCAGGGACCGCGCCAAGACGCTTGCCGAGGAAAGAGTTCTCGATGAGCTGATCCCGATGAAGTCTCCAAAGAGAGTCAGCGTCGAGGGAACCGATAACGGCAATGAAGAAGAAGAGCGCAGGCAGACGAGGGAAAAGCTGCGGAAGATGTTGAGAGATGGCGACCTCGACAAACGCACTATCGAGGTGCAGGTTACAAGCGACTCTATGCCTATCATGCAGGTGTTCGGACCGCTGGGCGGTGACGACCTCGGCGCCAACTTCCAGGACCTTCTGAGCAACATCATGCCGAAGAAGACGAAGTCGCGAAGGGTTCCGATACCGGAGGCGCTCAGGATTTTCGAACAAGAGGAAGCCCAGAAACTTGTCGATATGGACGGCGTAATCAGGGAGGCAATAGGCAGGGTTGAAAACAACGGCATAGTTTTCGTCGATGAAATTGACAAGATAGCGACAACGGGAGGAGATTCGAGAGGTCCGGATGTCTCGCGCGAAGGAGTGCAGAAGGATTTACTTCCGATTGTCGAAGGTTCGACTGTCATGACGAAGTACGGCACGGTGAAAACCGATCACGTCCTCTTCATCGCGAGCGGCGCGTTCCATACGGCGAAACCTTCCGACCTCATTCCGGAGCTTCAGGGAAGATTCCCTATAAGAGTCGAGCTTAGCAGCCTCAACGAGGATGACTTCTACAAGATACTCACGATGCCTGAAAACGCACTCATCAAGCAGTACACCGCTCTCCTCGCCACCGAAGGAGTCTCGATAAAATTCTCCGACGATGCCATCCGAGAAATTGCGAAAGTCGCGACGGAGGTGAACGAGCAGGTCGAGAACATCGGCGCCCGAAGGCTGCATACAATCATGACAACCTTGCTGGAGGAAATCCTTTTCAATGTTCCGGACAAGATCGAGTCCGACAAAATTGAAATAACCGGCAAACTCGTCCGCGACAGGCTGAGCAAGATTGTTAGAGACCGCGATCTGAGTAAGTATATCCTATAAAAGGACTCCTGTTCGGTTAGATGCCCGATCTGACGGTTGAGAAAGTAGATTCTGCCTCATATTCGAAATTCCTGGGAGAGAACCCTCCCGAAGATCCTTATTCTCTTCCTTCTCTCCTCGATGCCTACAGGGCGGCGTTCTCTCGTGAAATCGAGTACCTCCTGATCTTCAAAAAGGAAACCCCGATTGCTTCCTGCGCGCTCTCCGTTGGAAAGAAATTCTCCCAGCCGCTCGTGAAGTTACTTCCCATCAGGGCATACGACGGCGTTCATTTTCGGGCTCTCGAAGAATCAAAGGGACAGAAGCAGGAATATGATCGTTTGATGGCGCTGCAGGCCCTGGAGGAATTTCTTTCGCGAAGTTTCAGCTTTTACCAGCTGCTGTTTCCACCGGGGGTTATGGATGTCAGGCCTTTCCAGTGGGCGGGCGCCACAGTAATTCCGCAGTACACTTACATAATGGATCTGGAAAAATTTTCGGAAGAGAGTTACACAAAGTCACTGAGGGAAGTGCTCAGGGCGGCGGAGCGAGCAGGTCTTAAGTTCGGGACGTGTTCGGTGAATGAACTCGTGTCGCTTCATCAACTCAGCTATGAGCGGCACGGACGCAGGCCGCCGGTAACGCAGGACAACCTTCGCGGCCTTCTTGGAAGACTTGAAGGAGCGGGCCTCCTTTCAACCGCGTGCGTAAGGAATGGCGACGGCAAGATCGTTGCCGGCATGACATCGCTGAAAAGCGCTGACGGGAGTTATTTCTTCGTTGCCGGAACCGATGCCAAGGCAGAGAAAGGCGCTTCGCATTTGCTTTACCACGAGATCCTGAAGTCCGAGAAGGAAGCGGGAAGGGGATTCGTGGATTTTGTCGGCGCCAACACTCCAACAATCAATCTCTTCAAGTCTTCATTCGGCCCCAGGCTTGAGATCTACTTTCGCGTCTGGCGGGCAAATAGTCTTGCCGCTCGGCTCGCTTCCGTCGTGAAGAAGTTCTGATGGAAGAAGCCGGACAATTCTCGCTTACTCAGAACGCCGGTCTGGTCGGTATATCCAAATTCGTCAACGTCCTCGCGCTTCTTGCCGCTTCGATGACACTCACGCGTGTGTTCACGCGCTCGGCGTACGGCAGTTACGAGCAGGTGTGGTTGATATACAACTCCTTCCTTCCGCTGGCCGGCTATGGTCTCAGCAGCGCTCTTTATTTCTTTTCCGCAAGGGAAGAGAAACGAGCAGTCTACTCGGCTGCGATTATCGTGTCGTCCGCAATCGGTCTTCTTGCCGGAATTGTACTTGCCGTCTTCGCCCCCATTTTCGCCAGGTGGTTTGACGCGCCGTCGCTTACCGTGTACATCCGCGTACTTGCTGTCTATACTTTACTTGCTTCGCCGTCGCTCATGTTCGAGTCAGTCTTTGTCACGGAGCGGAAGGTCGGCCTACTTCTCCTTGGCAACGTGATTCTTGCCGTCCTACTCGCCGGCTCGATATTCGTGTCCGCGGTTATATTTCATGACCTGTTCATCGTCTTCGTATGTATCGCCGCCGTCGGCGCTGCGAAATCGGCCTTCCTTATAGTTTACATGCTGAAAGCGAGGAGATTCGCGCGAAGGAAACTTTCTCCGTTGATGAAGACGCAGCTACTCTACGCGCTTCCCATCATCGTAAGCAGCATAGCGGGGACGATAAGCAAGCAGGTCGACAGGTATCTCGTCTCGCTGCTGATGACTCCGGGGAAGTTCGCGATATACGCGATCGGCTCCAAAGAGCTCCCGTTGATCGCTGTGATTACCGGCTCCGCGTCAGCCATCCTATTCCCCGTGTTCAGCGAACTCGGGACGACTGATGGTCGCGAAAAGTTTATCGAAATCTGGCGCAACTCGATCTCGAAAACCGGATTCTTCCTTCTGCCTTTGATGATTTTTCTCCTGTTTGTCGCGCGCGATTTCATGGGCTTCTTTTTCGGTGAGAAGTACGTCGTGAGCGCCGCGGTGTTCCGGATATTTCTGCTCCTCCTTCCCTTGCGTCTCGCGTTCTACAGTCAGGCGCTATTCTCGCTGGGGAAACAGAGATTGTATATGTATACTTCGATCGCGGAGATGCTCCTGAGCGGCACCGCTTCATATTTCCTGTTGCGGTCATACGGGCTTGAAGGCGCCGCTTTTGGAAAGGTGATGGTGACGTATATCGAGGTGTTCGTGCTCGTGGGTGTTCTCGCAGTCACCCTCAAGGCAAACGTTATCGAGATGTTTCCATGGAAAAAAATATTCAAGCTCCTGATCGTCTCCGGCGTCTCGCTTATTCCTGTCCTCCTCGTGAGGGGCTATTTCGGAAATGTTTACTACAGGTTTGTGATTGAGAGCGCGATATTCGCATCCGTGTTTGGAGGCCTGGCACTCCTGACCGGATCGCTGCACATCATCAGTATCAAGAAGATGCAGTTTATAGTGAATTGATCCGATAATAGTATGACAGAGCATACGAGGAGCATCATATGGAAATAGTAAATCCCAAAATAGAGAGATATTTAGGCGGTCTCTATGGAGCTCGCCATGAGGTGTTGGGAAAGATGGAGGCGGAGGCGAATGAGAGGAACTTTCCGATTGTTGGGCCGTTGGTCGGCAAACTCTTGTACCAGCTTGCCAGAATGACCGGCGCGCGGCGTGTCTTCGAGATGGGATCGGGCTACGGCTACTCAGCCTTCTGGTGGGCTCTCGCTGTCGAAGGCGGCGAGATACACTGCACTGAGGAAAGCGATTCGAACAGGGAACGCGGAGAGGCTTATTTGAAAGAAGCAGGCTTGCTTCACAGAGTCAGGTATCATGTCGGCGACGCGCTGAAGATTATCGACAGTATCGAAGGTAATTTCGATATTGTTTTCATAGATATAGACAAACAGAAATATCCTGCCGCTCTCGAGAAAGCGGCCGGAAGGGTGAGAGATGGAGGACTTCTCGTCGCCGATAATGTCCTCTGGTCAGGGAAGGTCACCGAGAAAAAAGGGGACGCCTCCACCGAGGCTATAAAGGAATTTAACCGCAGGCTGTTTTCACGAAGTGATTTCGCGGCATCGATAGTCCCCGTCAGAGACGGAGTTGCCGTGGCTTACAAAATGTAACCGAGGATGTTATGATCTATGTGTACTACCACGTCACCGCCGTGGATGAGTTCAAGAGAATGATCGCCGCTTATTTTGACGAGGGAAGAAAGTTCGGACTTGAGAGAATGATGCAGCGCGTCGGCCAGCCCGATCTCTTCATGGAAATAGTGGAGGTCCAATCCAATATCGGAGAGCCGCTGAACGCCCTTTCCGACTTGCGCGCGAAGCATGGAATGAACAAATTAATATTGAACAATAAGATACACGTTGAAGTATTCGACGTACTTTTGGGATCGTCCGAGCAGGGCAATAGAACAATTTAAATCGTACTGGAGTTGAAATGTCAAATCTCGTTTTAATTCGCCATGGCGAATCACAATGGAATCTTGAAAATCGTTTTACCGGATGGGTCGACGTGCCGCTATCAGAGCGGGGCGTGAAGGAAGCGCAATCGGCGGGAGAGAAACTTAAGAATTACAGGTTCGACCTCGGATATTGCTCCAAGCTTAAGAGGGCAATCGACACTCTGAATCTCGTCCTTCAGAAGACGGGCCAGACCAATCTTCCTGTTGAATATGATACGGCTTTAAATGAGAGGCACTACGGCGACCTGCAAGGTTTGAACAAGGCCGAGACCGCGAAGAAGTACGGCGACGAGCAGGTACATATTTGGCGCAGAAGCTACGACGTTCCGCCTCCTAATGGCGAGAGCCTCAAAGACACGGCCGCGCGTGTCCTTCCGTATTGGAGGTTTAAGATTCAACCCGACGTCAAGGCAGGCAAGAACATTCTCGTGGTGGCACACGGAAACAGCCTCCGTTCCCTCGTCATGTTCCTTGACAATATGACAAAGGAGCAGGTTCTCGAACTGAATATCCCGACTGGTGTTCCTCTCGTCTATGAATTCAACGGCGATAAGGTAATCAGTAAGAAGTATCTGCAAGACTAATTTGCTAACGCGTCCGGCCCGGAGAAACGTTCTTCGGCGCCGGGCAGCTCGTTTCAACTGCAATCCCGTCCCATCTTCCAATTAAATTCCTTTCATGGTTCGAGAAATCGCTGATTTGAAGCTGCGGCTTCTCACTTCCTTGAACTAAATAGCTCCCGTTTCCGTCATTGGTAATAGCTGACGCGCCGAGGGGAGTGGCGCCGATGATCACAACTGGCGCCTCAGCAAAAAAACAAGGAGTACAAATATGAAAACGGGGCGTTTTATTTCAAGCCTGTTAGCCCTTCCGGTGCCGATCATCTTGGCGTTGGTTTCCATCACTGCGCCGGCGATCGCGGGAGAATCACACAAACCGGTAATACCGACAGCTGTCATGGTACAGTATCGGCTGGCGGAAGCAAATATCCTGTCGGGCAATAACGTGAAAGTAAATGTGAGGGGCCGTGAGGTGATCCTGACTGGTACGGTGAATACGATCTATGACAGACATCAGGCCTCGAAACTTGCCCGAAAGACCGCATCAAACTACACGATTGTCAATGACCTCAAGCTTGCACCTCCTACGTCGCCGGACAGCCTGATCGATGTGGAGGTAATGCGCAGGATAGAGCGAGACACCAGGTACACTGTGTTCGACTGGGCCGTAGCTCATTCGAAGAAGGGAATAGTCACGTTGAGCGGTTGGGTTAGGAATCCGTTCGATGTTGTGGAATACCAGCGGCAGGCCGAGCGAGTGGTTGGCGTTCGCAAAGTTGTAAATAATCTCGGAGTTGAAATGGGATACAGGAGACTTGCCTGGCGCGCGGTGAGGATCGTGTACCGGCAGGGAATGCTCCTGGGTTACTCCCTAAAACTTGATCCGCCCGTGCACGTGATTGCGGTCGACGGGGTCGTTCTACTTGAAGGCAAGATAGATTCACGTGGCCTGGGGAGCTATCTCGCCAGCGTCGTAGGTTTTCGAACTGATGCGATTCGAGTGATAAACAATCTTCAGGGGCCAGCATAACAACTTCACTTTGACCATTGCCTGGAATCTTAGCCGCGAGATTTGATTGGTCGCCGGTATTACCCCCGGCGGCTTTTCTTTGCAGTTAAATCGACCACAATCCAACAACTGTTCTCTTTGGAAACTCAAAGCCAATGCGCTAAATTATGTCGCGAGGCGGAGTAGCTCAGTCGGTTAGAGCAGTGGAATCATAATCCACGTGTCGGGGGTTCGAATCCCTCCTCCGCTACTGAATCCCTCCTAGTGACCAGTTTCCTAAACCTTCAAAATTATCTCAATGTGATTGGTATTATTGGCGAAGCCGAGGAATATAAGCAGGGGCGCGACCGCCTACACAGTATTTTCAGAATCAGATCTTAGGCAAGGAAGGCGTTTATGCGAATCGAACAAGAGAATTTGTGCAGGCAATTCGTGGCTCGTTTTCGTTGAGACTCCATCCCGCCATTTGATCTGTTCTATTCCGGCCCTACGGGACGATAATGCTTCAGTGGGCGAACATACGGATATTATGTCCCCATCGGGACAGCGATCATAAAACTGCCTATTAGATCGAGCGAGGCGGGTAGAGGGCAACCCCGCCCCGCGTTACCAAAGCCGCGACCGACGCTATTTCAGTTCCGCGAAGGCAACCACGTAGTTGTGGCCGTACTTCTTCGCGCACTTCGGACAGGTTGTGTAATAGAAATAGTATTTCTTGGTCCTCTTGCCGTTAGCCTCGACGTAGCTATCCATTTCTTTGATCCACTTCGGAACGGCATTATACGGCCCGTCAAATACCTTCGTCATGAATGTCCCCGATAGTTTAACGTTGTCCTCACCTGGAACGTCTTTTGTGACCGCGACATAAAATTCCGATCTCCACGGCGATGGATCGTATGCCATCGCGATGAAGTCATTCATCTCAGGTGCGGCTTGCGACTCCTGCGCCTTCCTCCACATCTTTCCCATGGTTCGTTTGATGGTGCCGGGCAATGGGATATGCATGAACTGCGGGATCGTGTCTCTGATAAAATGCTTGTCGATCCACTGGAAGGTCTTTTCGTCCCATGGTGCTTTGTCGAACTTAGGGCAGCATTCGCTTGACTGTTCTTCGCTTCTGCTCATGACAGTCTCCTTCTGTTTTGGATTCGCAAAAAAACATGACACGGGAGTTTTCTTGAAACGGAGGCGCATCGCTGGTTGAGAGTGGTACTTGAAAACGGGAGCGGCAGGAAGTCGAAGGGATTCGCCTTAGCCCGTGCCATCTGACATTGGAAATGTAGGACCGTCTCTTTTTAAAATCAAATGTCCGGGATTTCATTGACAAAGAGGGAATAAATTGGTACAATTGTACCGAACATTGATGGAGCTATTGAACCGCTGTACGAACCTTCATTGAACCCGGCAGACACATCGCCAAATCAGTAAATCAACCAGAGAGAGACGATGAAACACTCTTACCTCATTAAAGTTATCGGTGTAATGGCATTTGCAGCCGTTTGCCTACTTCAGCCAGTCGGCGTCACGAGATCTTTCGCTCAAACAACCACGCATCAGGACAGCGTACGAATGAGATGGTGGGCGCATGCGCGCTTCGGAATGTTCA
>JAJYRM010000205.1 GCA_021794075.1 Bacteroidota bacterium
GGCAGAAAACCCCGACCCTGCTTGCTTATCCAGGCTGTGTCCCATAGATTCATTCATAGAATTTATCAGGGTACAGATTGGTAGACGAATCACAGATTGGGGCCGCGCTGTTCGTCTGGCTGGAGAATGAGAGCGGGAAGAACGGCGGGCCAAAGACGTTTCACGCGAAGTGCGCAAAGGGCTGACGGGAATGATTGTATTAAAAGATGCAATGAACGCTAAGCGCGCAAAGATAAGAGTAAATTCACTTTGCGTTCTTTGCGATGTGGGTGAAACATGGGCTTGTCGATCTTTGCGTGAAACAATTGAGGTGTTACCCTGACAATGGACGAATCACAAGTACGCGCAGCGCTCTTCGTGTGGCTGGAAACAGAAAGCGCGAAGAACGGCGGGATATTCACCTGGCGGCAGCTCAGGTACGGCTTCTCGTTCCAGGGTGAACAGATAGCGCTGATAGGAATGCCCGGAATCTGGAAGCCGAGGCAATTTGAGAAGATACCAATTTCTATCAGGACCAGTGAGGATGGACCTTACGAAGATACAATGACCCCGGATGGTGTAATAACCTATTATTACCGCGGAACCAACGCGAGTCATTCACAGAACGAAGGCTTACGCCTTGCTAGGGTCGAACAAACCCCTTTGGTGTATTTCGTGAAACTTGCTGACGGCGAGTACCAGGCACTTTGGCCGATATTTGTGGTGGACGATCACCGAGAATCGCTGACCATAACAGCTCAGATCGGTGTGTCGTACGCATTAGGCAACGATCAGGAATCGGCTTTCAAAGTCTCGGAGCCCGATGCGAGGCGATATGTGGCGGCGATGAGTTTGAGGAGAATGCATCAAGACGCCTTCAGGCGCAAGGTGATCCGCGCTTACGACGAAAACTGCACCGTGTGCCGTCTCAAACATCCGGACCTTCTCGACGCGGCCCATATTATAAAAGACCGGGGTCCGCTTGGAAAGCCGGTCGTACCTAATGGTTTATCGCTTTGCAAAATCCATCATGGAGCCTATGATGCAAACATCATCGGCATCACTCCCGACTATATCATCAAAGTCCGCGACGACGTTTTGGAGGAGCACGACGGTCCGATGCTGAGGCATGGGCTACAAGAGTTGCATGGTCAAGAGATCAAGCTCCCGAGTCGGAAAGCAGACTGGCCGGACAGGGAGAGGCTGGAGGTGAGGTGGGGAGAGTTTGGGAGGACGGGATGATGACATTTGAACCGGCTGGCACCGAGCCTCTCTTGTATCAATATTAAATCCGTCTCCGTAGCGATGTGACGGCCGTGGCCCTACGACGCGGCAACCATGATCAGGGTGAAGTAAGTCCTCTGCGACAAATCATGTTGAACAATGTGAATATAGTTGTCCGCGGGAATGTTAAAATAAAACCTGGTAGTGGCGATTCCTGCCTTTTGCAACGGGTGATCTTTTGAAGTGAATAAACTAACTTATGACCAATGAGTTTACCTGGGACCCAACTTCTCTACCGGCAGGCAAGACCCTTTCTGAAATGGGCCGGCGGCAAATCTCAACTCATCGAGCAGATTGCTGCTCACTTGCCGGCGGAGTTAAAGCAAGGGCGGTTGCGCCGTTACGCCGAGCCTTTTGTCGGTGGGGGGGCCATGTTTTTTTATGTTGCTCAAAATTACCGGTTTGACTCGTTCTTGATTGTGGATGCCAACGAGGAACTCATCCTCGCATACCGCACGATCAAGAGAGACGTGCGTAAGGTGATTGAGCGCCTGAAAGAAATGCAAACCAATTATGGCGCACTGTCAACGGCCGGCCGGCAGGAATATTTTTATGCAGTCCGGTCAAGGTTCAATGAAATGCTTCCGAAGATCTCTTACAATCGCTTCGACGAATCCTGGATAGAGCGCACTGCCCAGATAGTCTTTCTTAATCGGACCTGTTTCAACGGACTGTTCAGAGTGAATTCGAAGGGCGAATTCAATGTGCCATTCGGCCGGTACAAAAACCCCGCTATTCGCGCGGAAGAGAACCTGCTCGAAGTCTCTGACCTGTTCCAGCGAACCGAAATCCGTCTTGAGGACTTCGCGAAATGTGATGACTTTGTCACTGGCGATACGTTCGTGTATTTCGACCCGCCGTATCGCCCGATAAGCAAAACTTCAAATTTCACTTCTTATTCGAAGTATGATCTTGATGAGAACGCCCATTTACAGAGTGCAACTTTCGTTGAGCTCATGCTTAAAAGGCACCGCGGTCGACTCCGCAAACGGCCGGAGCGAAGTTGGGTTACTCAAAGGAGGGCAGCTTGATATGAAACAACACGAAGCAGTTATCGAAGTAATGAAATCCAATGGCGGCTTTGCTACGCTAGGGCAGCTTTACGCTGAAGCGCTGAAGATCTCTGGCGTAGAATGGAAGACGAAAACTCCTTTCGCATCGATAAGGCGAATTGTTCAGAATGACAAGCTGTTCTTTAAAATTCGACCGGGCCTATGGGCACTGAAGGAAATGGAAAGTAAACTGCCCTTCAGGGCATATGTGAGAGGAAGCGGTTCAGCGAATTCCGATTTCAATCATTCGTATTACCAAGGACTTCTTGTTGAGATTGGTAATCTCAAAGGTTTCCTCACGGCGGTGCCAAACCAGGATAAAAACAGGCTGTTCCTCGAAAAACCTTTGAAGAGGATTGTCTCCGCTGAAAGGTTCTACCAATTCACTTACGAAAGAATTGTTCAGCGGGCTCAGACGATTGACGTTGTTTGGTTTAATGAAAGACGATTGCCTAATTCAGTGTTTGAAGTAGAGCACTCAACTGATTTCCAGAATTCCCTTCTGAAATTTCTTGAGTTGCAAGACTTTAATCTCTCGCTTAGAATAGTTGCTCCTGAGGCTCGGAGAGCTGAATTTCATAAGAAGCTTTCTTATGAAGCTTTTCGTCCAATACAGAATCGAGTAAACTTTGTCAGCTATGAAACTGTATCCGATATGCATACGAAAGCGCATGAATTGGAAGCATTGGAAAGTAGATGGTAGGCGAGGAAGTCCTGCTTGAGTCTAAACATTGGCAAAACCTTAGCCGGGAGGGTGAAAGATGAGAAACAAAGAGGCGCATGATGCAAGGTCAGGCCTTTATGACGCACTCATTAAGGTCAAGATACCGGAGAAAGAGGCGTGGCTCATAGCGATCGATGCTGGGGGTCAGGGAGTGATTGACAGGGAATACCTTCATTCGTACGGCATACGAAAGAAGGGTCTTCAGGACAAAGTCCTTCTGGAAGTTGCCAAATTTCAAATTGGCGATTTCGACTAGTCCTCTGGAAAGAAGTGAGTATGAATAAAATCAGGACGGTAGAGTTAATTGAACAGCTCAGGCGGCTGCAGGGGCACTTTGTAGAAGCGTCCATCAGTGACGGTCTGATCAACGCCACGCACATTCTTCGCTTCGGGGGTCGAAAGATCTTTGACATTGGTGTTGACAACAGAGAGAGCACTTGGAAACCAGATGAATTTGCAGCTCTTTATCCGCGAGCATTTTGGAAAGTTGAACAGATAATTTAAGCTGGCTTCGCTGTTCACTTTATCCGGGGCCGCCTTCTAAACAAAAACACAATAAGCTATGACGTTAATCAGAAGGCTGTCGACATCTCGAACGAAAGGCTGGAATTCAAAGTCGATAATAAATCAACCCAAGGCGTTGAGATTGGCGACGTTCGGCACCTTTCAAGGCATGAAGACAATTCCGTAGACCTGATCGTTACCCACCCACCTTACGCCAACATAGTTACCTACTCCGATGGCAAGAATCCAAGAGATTTGTCAAGCCTGTCTGGTATTCCCAGATTTCTCGATGAGCTGGAAGTTGGTATCAGAGAGCTGTTTCGTGTGCTGAAACCGGATCGATACTGTGCCATTCTTATCGGCGACACAAGAAAGGGTCAGCACTATGTTCCACTGTCGCATTTTGTGCTCGACCGGTGCCTGAGGAATGGTTTCGCATTGAAGGAGGAAATCATCAAGACGCAGCATAATACCAAATACGGCCAGCGATGGAAAGCCCAGGCAAAGCATTTTCAGTTTTATCTCATCATGCATGAACACTTGTTCGTATTCCGGAAGCCGAAGCGGGATGAGGACCTGTCAAGAATACGTTACAGCGTTTACAAGTAGCGCGAGGCCAAGACAAGAGGATAGCACTCGCCGACTAACCATTCCTCGCGATGAATCCGACCCTACATATTCTGGGGGCCGACCTCGCGATCCTAGTAATGAAACCTCCGCCTGTGCAGACCCCAGGACTATGATGATGGAGATTGCCGCGTGGCGCCTGCGGCGCCGCTCGCAATGACGTGTGAGTTGGAAGGCTCCCACACACCCCGGCGCGGGCCCGGATAAGACACCGTCCGCCTCAAATTCCACACTTCGTTCCGGAACGAATTGTCGCGAAATCGGTTTTGGTATTTTATGGAGGTTACAAGAGATGAATCGTAAAGTATCCAGGTATGCCGACCCGACG
>JAJYRM010000064.1 GCA_021794075.1 Bacteroidota bacterium
CTTCGAGAGCTTCATCGAGGTTCTTTGTCTTGATCGTCCTCTCTCTCATGTATGCCGTCTCGATCTTCAGGAGTCGCACCGCGGCCCGGAGGATGACGCCTGTGAGTCCATATCCCGCGCACGTCGCTAGGAAGAGTTCCTCCCTTTCAAACTTCGAGCATCTCACGACGCTTCCGTCCGCGATGAGGAGGTCGACCCACGTCACATGGTTGCTGAAACTTCCCGCGTTATGGTGGTTCTTCCCGTGTACATCGCTCCCTATTGCCCCGCCGACCGTGACGAAGCGCGTCCCTGGCGTGACGGGGAGGAACCATCCGCGCGGGACGAACACATCGAGTATCTCGGAGAGGCTGACGCCTGACTCGCAGACGAGTTCGCCCGTCGCGTCGTCGAATGAAATGAACCGGTTGAGTCGTCTCGTGGAGAGGAGATTTTCAGAAAGGGCGCTGTCACCGTAAGACCTGCCGAGCCCCCGCGCGATGGCGCGGCCGCCGGAGACGCTTCCTAGCACCGCCCGCAGCTCCCCTTCGCCATCGAATGTGAAACTCTTCGCGTCGATTGAGGGATATCGCCCCCAGCCGTGAGCTAACACGGCTTAACAGGCCCTGTCAAAGTTCCTTCCAACGCTCCTCGCGCGCGCCACGACACCGCGTTCCCCCGCCCTTTTCATTCTGGCCCCTTCTCGCCCGAAGGAGGACGCGAGTCGATCGCGCCGGCGTGCTCGCCGATCAGTCTCACGGCGCTCACCGGCACTTTAACGTTGAGCAGCTTATCGAGGCCCTCGATCCTTATGACGAAGCTCTTTCCATTTACAAGCTCGACCACCTCGCCTCTCAATCCGGTCAGCGGGCCCGCCGTCACTTCGGCTTCGGCTCCCGCGTAAGAACCTTCCAGCACTTCGATGTCGGTGGCGAAGTAATCCACGACTCTCCGTATGTCTTCGATCTGGCGATCGGGGATCACGCTCGGCTTCCCGTTCGTCGATACGAACTTGACGAACCCCGGCGTCAGATAAACCCTGTTGAATTCCGCTGGATACACATTGACGAAGACGTATGAAGAGAAGAGCGGGACTTCGATCCATTTCTTCCTGTCGCTCCACTTGTGCACTTCCTTCCTGAGGGGGAGGTAAGATTCTATCTTTCGCGTGATCAGGTCGGAGTGCACGCTCTTCTCGTGGCGCGCCTTCACATATATCACGTGCCAGACTCGTTTCTCTTCGCGCTTGGAATCGTCGTTACTCGTTATCAAACTACTCAATCTCTTTCGCTCTCCTTTTTTCCGTTGTGATGATAATATCGATAAAAATTGAAGGAAGCACCATACGTTCCTTTATCAGGATCTTACCCTTGACGTCGCCCACTATTTTGCGAAAATGCCGACAAATTTTCAAACAGCAAATGAGATCGATAATGAATCCCGCATTTCTTGGAGCATCGCTCTCCTTCTTTCTGTGCCATTGTACCGTTTCGACTACCCGCGCAATTTTTGAATCCACCGGCAACCATTTGGAGGGGAGGGAGCGATAAGCGCTGACGATTTAATTATCGGCACGACTCCATCCTGTTCAAGCGCCATGAGGCAGCGAAAGGTATGGATTGCAAATGGAAATGTTTTTCATTTGGGTGTCGTTCGAAGGCGCGGCAAGAAAAAACCCGCAGCGCGCGACGCACTGCGGGTTTTATGTGTGAGGCCGGTTGGGATCGAACCAACGACCCTCTGCTTAAAAGGCAGATGCATCGTACTCAGGGGAAACAAATTGCGCGTTTCCTTGTTGATCTCGCTGAATTGCTTGATAAGGAGAGGTATGTTTTGGTATGAAAGTGTATGACCATAGTGCCATATTCGTGCCACGGAGAGACCTTGAACAAGGAACGCCTCTCCATCCGATTTTTCTAGAAATATCGGGGAATCGAATTAGCCTACCTTGAGAGGATGTAATAGCTCACCAGAGGGACCTTATAAATGAAGTCCCGGCAGAGTTAATATGGCGGAACCGCGTTTCATAGATCTAGAAATTTGGGAAGCAGGTCACGGGCAGCATCTTCTTAGCCGAAAATTTCTTTCCGGAGACCATTTGGCAGAAATCCGCCCCGTTTGCAGGAGACTCATTTATTCGCACTTCATTACTTCTCGATTAATATCAGCAGTCGTGACCTATAGCATCTTTACCACTCTCCTTCTAAGACTATGTTTGGAGATATTATCAACAACCATATCAAAGCGCTCCAAGAACAGCTCGACAGGATTTACCATATCTTGGCAGACACAATGCAAAATAAGTCAGCGACAGCATAGCGTGCTGGTCTAGTTGTGAGACCGGATGTAGTCTCCGCGTGAATGAGACTCATCCTCAGCAGCAGGGAGGCTAAACTCTGCCACGAAACAACGCGGGCCACTGATAATTACCAAGGGAGTATTCCGCGAAACAAAATGCCCGACGATTCAATCGGGCAGATCTAAGAATTTATACGGCCGAAAGGGCACACATTATTTCTGAAGTCCCTTGATATATTTCTCATAGTCTAAGTATAACTTAACCGCGGGCTCACCGCCCAGCCTTACGGCGGCGGTTGGCGCGGTAAGTAGCCCCGGGTACTGGTAACAGAGCGTTTCCTCAAAGTTTTTGTACTTGTCAAGATCACCGATCACCCCTGATATCGGACGGGGTACCAAGGCACCATCCTTGTCGAATACAAAGACTTCCATATCCAGCCAAAGATGGGTCCCTGTTTCATGTGTCAGCTTTGCCAACAACGCGGCGGCCTGCGCACCGGTCTCATCACCGCTGTCCATCCGGTCAAAAGCAAATGGACATAGAATGTCGAGATTAGGCAGAAGCTTCAGATAAGTGCTCTGCGCACCGCGCAAATGGAAGCAGTTCGTCGCCAGCATAACGGGCTTGCCAGGAGCCAGGCGATTGACATACGGCGTAAAGTGTTTAAAGAAATTGACGATCTGGTTCCGCTCTTTCGCGTCGCCTAAGCCGCCGTCTTTCTCCTCGCTGATGTACCAGCCGTAGAAGGATGGATGGTAACCGTAAAGGTTCCAGAGTTCCTTTGCCACCTTCTCATGCCAGGCTAGCGACGCGGTTGAATAATCAAACCAAGCATACATCCCAACACCGAGGAACACGTGCATGCCAAGCTTGTCAGCTTCAGTAAGGATCGCTCCGATTGGATCTTTGGCAACGATGGGCATCCTTCCAGGGAATAGCTTTGACGGATAATAAGCCAATCCATGATATCCATTCTGTGTAATTATCGAGTCCTCATTATTGTACACCTGATTCTCAAATACTTGCTGGACAACGATAATATTCATTCCGATGCGGTGCATACCTCTGACTAACTGTCTCCAATCAGCGTCTGTCATCTTCTTTATTTGTTTATTCCACGGCTTGCCTTCCTTCTCACTCCAGTGTGTGATGCCAACCCATGCTCCGCCTATCCGCTTGGTGGACCTCACTTTGGAACGCAGAATCGTAATAGGTTGAGATGTACGCAGAACACTTCTCCCGGATCTCGCCACCAAAAGTATTTGGTGGTGGCCTTCGCGCCCCTTCGTAGCCATAAGATACCTGATCCCGGCCGCTGATCTCGGGGGGACTACCAAAGTCTTCTCATATAATTTTTCACCGGGCTTCTCTTGGTCAAGATAAATCGCTGTATGGTACTTCTCAGCATGTCCAGTTCGGTTCCAGATCCCTCCGCGGATATCCAGAGTGATTTTGTCCGTAACCGGCGTTGGCGGTATTAAAGTCAAGCCGATTCTGGGTCCCGTATGAGTGCTTGCCTTAGCGAATACGGCTGAAAAGCTCAAGGCTATGAACGCAATGGTAATTGTCAATAATCTTTTCAATTTGTCCTCTGTGGTTTGTTTTCTTAGGCAGCTCTTTGGGTTGGGATGATTGTGATAATTTGGCAGAGCGCTTCCGATTGCCGATACCTGATGTATCGCGACGGTTGCCAAAAACATCTTTCGTCTCCCAGAGATGAAACCTGTCTTCCGACAATGACAGGGCACACAACAGCTGCGCGCTGTGCCATCCAACCGATTATTCCGTTCGTACAGTCGCGCCCGCTAATATACTCAAAAGTCAACCAAGTGGTGCCGAAGATCAAGCCCGTATTGATCCCAGAAATCGGACGCCCCATCAAGGATACAAAGGTGGCCAACGCTGGCTTCTTCCTCCCCTTTTTGTAATCCCATATTCTGCAAGCACAAAGAGCCATTTTCTGTTGGATAGAGTTCGAATCAGATTCAGGTATATTATCACGTGCTTTACTTAATTGAATGACGGGGGTTCATCTTTGGGCGCGCTCCCCCACTTCTTGTTTGGCGTTTTGGAAAGCTTGTAGATCACGGTACCACCATCAATAATATCACTGAACCGAATCCACGGCTTGTTCCAACTTGCGCCATTCAGGCTCATACTTTGCACGTACGGAGCGTCATTCGCGGCATCTTTTCCCAGTATCACCACGGCCCCGCCACTCAAATGAAGGACCGCTTTCTTAAACAATGGACTTCCCAGCACCAGAACATCCGACCCCGGAAGCTCTGGGTACATTCCAAGCGCACCGAATATATACCATGACGACATTTCCCCAAGGTCATCATTGCCGGGATACCCGATCGGGTTCGGCGAAAAGAGTTGGGTGATGGCCATCCTAACTACTTGCTGCGTTTTGTAGGGCTCTCCGAGGAAACAATATATCCACGGCGTTTCGAGACATGGCTCATTTCCCAAATACGCGTAAGGTGAATTGACACCGGCATTCAATTTCGTGAAGAAAGTATCTAGGCGGGCAGCGGCAATTCCCTGACCACCCATCTTTTCAGCAAGACCTTTCAGATTGAAGGGCACCATCCATGTATATTGTGCGGCACTTCCTTCGACGTAGACCCCGTTGCTTCCTAGGTGGTCATAACTGTCAGTATCATTGACAAAACCAGGAGCCCAAGACCCATCGCGCCTGCGCATTTGGATATAGCCGGTTTGAGGGTTGTAGAGGTTTTTCCAATTCTGGGCATGCTTTAGAAGCAACGAGCTTACCTTTCTGTCACCAAGTGCTTCCGCGAGCCTGGAGACCGCAAAATCGTCGGTGCAATATTCAAGTGTCATAGAGACGTTGCCAAGTCCGCCCTTCTGATGTTCGGGCACGTAACCCAGCCTGAGGTAGTCGGAGAGTCCGTTACGTTCAACGGTTTGCGTGCGATAGGCATAAACGCCCGGCTTTGTGGCCGCGCGAACTAGACCGGCGACCGCATCTCTGACGTCGAAGTCCCTGGCCCCGAAGGCATAGATCCCAGCGATGATTGGCGCGGCAGGATCTCCCATCATCACGCCGCTGTCTTCGTTGGGTACGCCCCAGCGAGGGAAAGCGCCGCCCTCCTGATAGTCTCTTAAGAGAGACTGTGCCATGTCGCCCGCTCGCTTCGGAGCAATCATCGCCAGGAGCTGGCATTCACTCCTGTATATATCCCATCCCGAAAAGTCCGCATACTGGAGGCGTCCCTTCCTTGCGGTATGAATATTATTATCGTAACCCATGTACTTTCCGTTGACATCGGAACAAACCGTTGGACAGAGAAGGGCGTGATACAGCATCGAGTAGAAAGTCCTCTTTTCTTCCTTTGTCCCTCCTGTTACCTGAATCCGATTCAGCCAGCGGTTCCACCTTGCGCTTGCGGCGGATACCGCTCTGTCAAAGGCAATCGAAGTGAACTCCGATAGCGGGCTCTCGGCATCCAGATTTTCTCTCGCGTCCGTGACACTAACGTACGAAAGTCCTACCTTCACGAGGACTACTCTGCTACCTGACATATCGAAATTCAAATATGCGCAGGCAGTCCGGCCGTTACCATTTCGGTCGTTTTTCAACAATGTCCCCTCTCCCCAAGTCCCGTACGACTTAAACGGACGACTGAAAGCCGCGTAAAAATACACCGTGCTCAGGTCCCCGCCGTAATCACAAAAATGTCCTCCGACGGCCGCGCCGCTCACAGAACGGTTCGCCGGATCGAGGTGAATCGTTGAAAGGAATGTTCCGTTCGCATTACTTGAGGCGTTGACAACCATTGTCGCCGGTCCTGTTCCAGGATATGTGATCCGCGCGAATCCGCTCCTCGTTGTCGCGGTCAACTCGACTTTGATTCCGTTATCTAATTTGACTTCGTAGTATCCCGGTCTGGCGACTTCATTAGAATGCGAAAAAGGTTGAGCGAAAGCTTCCCGGCTCGACGGAACTGCGCTTAATCCGGCGCCCAGTATCGGCATGAAGGCAAAATTTTCGTCGTAAGGACAACCGGCACCGCTTAGATGGTCGAGGCTGAATCCCCAGATCGATTTGCAACGGTAGTTGTACCCCCCCACGATCGTGTGCGTCCCGGCGTCCGGGCTCCATTGTATCATCCCAAACGGCGCAACCGCCCCGGGATAGGTTTCACCGTTGCCACCGGTGCCGCACATTGGATTGGCGTACTGAACCAGATTCTTGATGGGGTAGCTGTTCGCCCTCTGCGCCGCTTGGACTGTATTTACCAGGGGGCCACTAAACTGAATAAAGCAAAATATCACATATGCAGCTTGGATAAACGGACTAAGCCGGTATTTATGCATCGCGCTCTCCTTCTGAAAGAAAGGTTCTAGATGTCGTTTTAAACCCATGAAGAATTCAACTGGCTCTCCGTCCGCAAAATCCACACTTGGCGTCATTGATACGGAATCTACTAGCCTGGGATTTACCCTATCTTTTGATCGAAGTTCTCGTATATGTTCCTTTGATGAACTCATATGTCTTGTCATAGACTTCCCTGATCGCTGGATTTTTGCTCATGCAGCTCTTAAGAAACGTTCCTGGACCGGCATTTTGGTAGTAAGCGTGCGCGGCCTGAGTCATGTACCCTTTCTTCAACCCCCAATTGAGGTATGAATAATATTTTGCTCTTAAAGTATCGTTGGTAAGGGCATCCCAATGAATTTCAATTTCTAATCCCATTCCCAGTTGCCTTGACAGGTTCGCTGCTTCGCCAAGCTCTTGTACCGGAAAGGTGCTGAAGCAATAGTTGGGTTGCAGCCACGCTCCATTGAAACCAAGCGAGCGCCACCTTTGAATACCATCGGCCTGGTAGAAGGGGATCCAATTCAGGACTTTACCCAAGCTTCTCACGTATTTGCCCGTATACCTCAACAATGCCGTCTCTTTTTTCCCTTCGACGAAGAACCATTGTTCCTGCAACCAGTAGAACCCGACTAACTTGAGGTTAGCAAAATGAGCCCGTTTCCATCTGGTCATGACTTGGTTGATATACCACTTGACAACATTCTCTCTGTCGGAAAGATTTGAGAGGTTTTCCGAGTGCCCGTCTCCGTTGATGTCACCGAAGTTGGTCGCACTGGGGGTCGGGAATGGAATCGCAATCTCCACCTTAGTCTTGTAATCAGTCTTGCGTAGAATCCGCTTGACCTTTTCTGTCGCAATATTCAGAGCTGAGAGATTGTATTGGGGGTTGAACGTGTTGTTGAGGTAGTAGATCCAATCCGACAGTACCGTCGGCTTCTTCAAATTCGCGCCATATACTCCTCCCGATGGCGCGTTCCCAAAGGGAGTGAAAAGGAAGGCGTCAAACATGAAATCGGTGATTTTGCCTGATCGCGTCTCGTAGCCAACATAGGGGACCAATTCCTTGACAGTAATCTCCCCAAGAGAGGGCTTAGACTTGTAGTAACCGTTTGGGATGAGAACCATGTTCCTGGTTCCACCAACCTCCGGCGATCCCGGAGGACAATACGCGTTTGTGTAGACTCGTCGTTGGGCCCTTATGACTCTAGGCACGACGGCACCGATGGCAATCCCCTTCTTTCCGAACACCTGGAATTCATCGGCGAACACCCAGATATCCACCGGGAATGTCATCTTCACATACCGCGCTTCGTCGTCAAGGTGTGATAGCTTGTACGTTTGCGTGGAGATTGTGCTGGAAGTCGGGGGTACCGCAGAGTTCACCGTCCCGACCACAGCCCAGTCGCTATCGTTCATCGACAAAGAGTAAGTGACTCTTCTCGGAAAGTAAATATCCGATTCCGCGATCTGAATGAACCTTTCCTGTATTTGTTCCACAGTGTTCACCCGTCCCATATCGAGAATTATGGTTCGCGCTCCACCGCGAGCGTATCCCTGCCATTGCCCATCGTTATATTTGGTTGAAGACCCGATCAATCCGTCAGTGAGCTGGCCTGAGTTTTGGTATGTCCCTTCAGTAGGATTGAAACTCGGAGCGGAAAAGGAATATTTCGTTGAGAAGAGAGGAGTGATTGAATAGGGTTCACCGCGCGAGAGGTTCACCATACCCGATGGGGGTGCTGGTGCCCGCTTCGCGGCAATGGCCACGGACATCATTATAAAAAACAACGCGACAGGATAAACGACACGACGAACAATGCCCAATAATTCATTCATGGGAACATCCTTCCGAGATTGTTAGGCAAAAGAAAAACAATAACACTCACGTTCCTCTCTTTTCGCTTATTTCATGGGCAAGCAATTCGGGTCATCAGGAGTGCGCGATCCAGCCGAATCAATTTGAGCTGCCTCGTCTAATCATTTCAGCTGCCCGAATAATCCATGCCGCGTCGGCGACATTGCCCAGCCGACTGTCAAGGCCTTTCTCAAGCAAGCCTTGGACGTATTCGAGATAGGTATTTGCTCTAGTTCGGTCTTTCATTAGCGCCGCGATGTAACCGAGCGGCGCCACTGACGGATCTCCGTTCTGCCAATTCTTGAAATGCGAGTTGAAGGTATCGTAAATTGCTGTCGCCCGTGCTGATGTCGGCGTGATAACTCCGCACAATATCGGCCACAGCTGGCATTCAGCATCGGGATAGAAAGTGTTCCACTTCGGAGCGACATCCCCTTCATAGACATAATAGGCCGATGCCGCAGGATCCCATAAGTTCGCGAAGCCAGCATCGTTCTTCTTCAAAAGTTTCTTGTAGAATGAAGGATCACCGTCGGTAATCAAATTCTTTTCCAACCAGACCATGTCTTTCAGACCTTCGTTAACCTCCGAGTTGTCCATGGTGTATTTGGCTTGATAATGAAGTTTTGCGACAGAGAGCCCATCGTGGTTGTTCGGGCTGAAGTGATTGGCCTTGTGGGTTTTGTAGTTTATCGTCGCATCAAGGGCCTTCCCGATCAATTTCAATTCTTTCGAATGTGACTTCAGCCATGAAATGTCACCAGGCATAACTTCCGCGTATTTTCTCACGAGCGTCAAAAATGTTGCCGCATAGGAATCTTGTGAATCGAAATTCGGTATCTTCTCAAGGGGGTACGCGTCGACGGACGGCAGGTCTGTCCCCCCGCTCAGATGGTCGACATAGTAGTCATATATAGACCCATCGGGATTCAGGTGATTGAAGACCCATTTCATCCAATTTTTCACCACTTTCACATTTGACCCCGTTGGGTCCTCGAGCAGAGCATAAGCTGCGAAGTTAGAGAAGTAAGGGCAAATCTTGTAGTGAGGAGTCCCACGGAAGGTCGTTAAATCTTTCGGTCCCTCGACAATCGCGCCCGATGTCGTCACGCATGAGTCAACGTATGATACCTCGGATTCGATCACGTATTTGAGATTGGGGCCGTTAGCAAAGCATGGACCCTGTGACAGGGCTCCTATCATTGCAATGACGGCCAAGAATTGAATGTTCACCTTTGACATCAAGTCCCTCAGTTGATTTCCTATTATGACTTCACGAAGATCGTCAGATCAAACTTGCGTTCCTAAATACCGCTCCGCCTCCAACATTAGTCGGAGGCGGAGCTACCTTGGGAGAACGTCAACTTTATTCTATGAGAACCATCTTCCTTGTTGAAATGAAATTCGTTTTTCCCTTTCGTCCTGCGACAAAGAGCGGCTCGATTTCCTTTGCCACTAGCCTATAGAAGTACACACCACTTGCCAATCCGCTCGCGTTGAATGTGATCGTGTGGTCGCCCGCATTTTGACGCGCGTTCACAAGCGTAGCCACCTCCCTGCCAAGCACATCGTAAATCTTAAGCGAGACTCGGCTGACTGCCGCCAAATGATAGCTGATGGCTGTCGTCGGATTAAACGGGTTCGGATAGTTCTGTTCAAGTCTGAAAGAAGAGGGAACGGGACGAGTTTCAGTCACCGCTGTGAGAGTCGACTGTTGTGCGGCACGGATGATCCATGACGCCACCGCGACGTTCGCGCCCGGAATGTTCAGGCCTTCCTCCAACAGTTTTTGCACATACAGGAGATAAGAATCGACTCTCGTCGTGTCCTTCATTAGCGCCGCGATATAACCGAGCGGCGCCTCTGATGGATTTCCATTCTGCCAGGCCGGATAGTGCGAGTTAAAGATGTCATACAGAGCGTTCGCCCGTGAGGATGCCGGAGAGATGACACCGCATAATATCGGCCATAGCTGGCATTCAGCATCAGGATAAAATTCATTCCAGTTGGGTGCCGCGCTGCCTTCATAGACATAGTAAGCCGAGGCGGTAGAATCCCATAGGTTGGCAAATCCCGCTGTGTTATTCTCCAGCAGATTCCGGTAAAACGACGGATCGCCTCCCGCGATGACATGCTGTTCCAGCCAGACCATATCATTCAAGCCTTCGTTCACCTCAGAATTGTCCATCGTGTATTTGACCTGATAGTTCAATTTAGCGACTGACAACCCGTCGTTATTGTCAGGGCTGAACTGATGAAAGTAATGCGCCGAATCGTCTATGGTAGCATAGAGCGCGTTCCCAATTGAGCTCAACTGTGACGAATATCCCCTTAACCAAGATGTATCCACCGGCACAGCCTCAAGATACTTTCTCGCGAGCGTCAGAAACGTGGCCGCATAGGAATCCTGTGAATCGAAGTCAGGGATGTTTTCACCGGGGTAGGCATCAACGGATGGCTGGTCAGTTCCTCCTCTCAGACTGTCGACATAGTAATCATATATTGACCCGTCCGCGTTCAAATGGTTGAAGACCCATGTCATCCAGTTTTTAACAATGGCGAGATTGGAGGTTGAAGGATCTCTTAGCAACGCATCTGCCGCAAAGTTGGAAAAATATGGGGAGATCTTGTAATGCGGAGTCCCTTGGAAGGTAGTGAGCTGATTCCTGGCAAGAATAATCGCTCCTGAAGACACCACGCAGGAATCGATATAGCGGGCTTCTGAAGCTACGATATAATTCTTGTCGAGAGTAACCGGGCCCGAGGGGGGTGGAGGATTTCCTGGAGGCGTAAACGATTGATCAACACCGCCGGCGTTGTACACCGCAAGTCCTCCACCGTCAGTTCCAATCCACTTATTTCCCTTAGGATCGACTGTGATGGAGTTTACAAGATTATTCGGCAAACCGGAATTGCTTGTGGTGTGTGAAGTCCAGCTATGCCCATTAAACTGTTCGACGCCGCCCCCATAAATTCCCGCCCAGATATTGCCGCTGTCGTCAGCGGCGAGCGCGCGGATGTTGTCGCCGCTCAGATACGTGTTCCACCTTGTACCATTATATTCCGCCAATCCTTTGTTCGTACCAACCCAGAAGTTGCCGCTATCATCCACCGTTATGGCCCAGACAAAATTGCTGGGCATGCCGGAATTACCGGTCGTGTCCACCGTCCAGCTTGTTCCATTGAATACGCCCACTCCGTCGCTCGTACCAACCCATACTGTGCCACCGCTATCTATCGCCACCGAATTGACGTAATCGCTGGGCAAGCCGTCCTTTGTCGTGTACAATGTCCAGGTTGTGTCACCACCTGATGAAACGGATAGCTTGACCAGCCCCTTGTCCGTGCCGATCCATTTGCTGTTGTCGCGATCCACAGAGATCGCGAGGACATAGTTGCTCGGCAAAATGCTATTATCCGATCTGTACCATCTCCATACCCCATTGTGGTATCGTCCGAGACCAATGCCACCTGTTCCGGCCCACAATGTGTTGCTGGTGTCTACAGCCAGGGCGTAAACAGACCCGAATGTGAGCCCGCTCCAATCCGACCAATCGTAACTGAATTCATTGATTCCCCCATTTCCGCCGTACGTCGCGATCCATTTATTGGAGTTGGAGTCTATCGCGACGGACATGATTTGGTTGCCTAGGAGCGTTGTGTCGCTTTTGGAATATACAATCCAATCCTTAGTCTGCGAGAAGAGCGCGCTGGGGGTCAACATCAGCAGCACAATATAGAGGCAGCGCCTGAGCGGCTTCATCACTCTGAGCTCCTTTTGGATCTTAGATCCAGGGTAAAAAGCCTGGAGAATTCACGAACGTTGAATGAATTGCTGACCCTTGTCAGCTGAACAAGGATCAGCAATTCGCGGAATACATGGCGGTCACCATCCAAAATATTTCTGGGTGAGAATGACGGTCACGTTCTTTGATACTATTTAAGGAGCATCATCTTTTTTGTCATGATGTTTGAACCTTGCTGAAGTGTGTAGAAGTAAACACCACTCGCCATGTTGTCCATGTTGACAGTGTACTTGTACACGCCAGGGGCTTCGTAACCCTGAGAAACGACTTTCACGAGTTCTCCGAGCACGTTGTAGATTTTCAAGCTTGTCATCCCGGCCTTGTTCAGGGTAACATTGATAACTGTGGACGGGTTAAACGGGTTTGGATAGTTGTTGCTCAGGTTAAACTTGGCGGGCACTGCTTCAGGACGCGTCTTGATGCCAGTGGCCTGGAAGGTAAACCAATAGGGATCGCCGTAGGGCTTGCCGTCGGGAGCAGTCAGGGCTGCGGAATATTTTAGAAAACCGGCTGTCTGCTCAGGAAGCGGCCACGTCGGGACCCAATTTGCAGCGGTCCCCACCTGTGTAATATCATATCCCCAATCCTGGGTCGTTATGGCTCCACTTCTTACTAATCCGATATAAGCCAATAGACCAACGCCATTGTCGGTACCGGCACTCATAGCGTCCAGGATTCCCGAACCGTATCCCGGATCAGTGCCAACCAGATTTCCCGACTGAGTGAGGCCGGGCCAGGCCTGTTTGTCGTTGAACATGTTGACCGTTCTAGGATTCATCCATCCGGGCGTGTAAATTGAGTCCTTACTGGCAACGGTATCATCGTAAGCCGTCTGGTAATCTGCGATCGCTTTGGGCTGGTAATATATGTTATCCTCAACTTCCACGTGGCGCTTCGCTTCAGCTAACATCCTGAAGTTAGTTTTTCCCCAGTCGGTCGGGTCGAACAAAGAGTCGTTGTAAACAGACATTGTATCGAAATTGACTATTGACGCTATCTCAGGTTGGTAGGGGTCATCCATCCAAGTAAATTCCGACTTACTCTCACCGCCCGCATCCACTCCGTAAAAGATGTTATCGTTAATTTTTCCGCTGCCATAAACACCTGGAGCCCACCCAAAAAATGACAATGCCACCGTGTTGTGGACGAACGAGAGGTAATTAGCGTATGATGGACCTGCAGCACCTCCATTATCACAGAAGAACGTATTGTAATCCATTACCACCGTGTCAGCGGGATTTATTGGTAGATAAAGGTCCGGTGAAAGGAGTTGCATAGTATAGAAGTCTCCAGCTTGATTAACCCCGTTTCTAAATATCGAGTTTGTTATAGAGAAGTTGTCCCAGCTACCGCTATACATTATCACCATGTACTGATTTCCATCGTCGACGATATTATTGAGAGAGAGACTCACTGAATCCGCGGAGACGTCAAACATTTCACCGCTAACGCCGGAATTCTTCGTGGAGATTTCCAGGATATAAAGGTTTGCGAAATTTGCTCTGACGCCTTTCTTTGGGAAGGTGAACATTGTACCCGGCGATGAACCGTTCTTTCTGACTCCAGGCTGGATACACGGGAGGCGGCCATCTGTCCCGGGAACGCCTATCACCGTTACGTTAGATTTGATTGTAGTCGGTCCCAAAAAGATATAAGTCGTATCCAAAGAGACAAGCTTGTACACGCTGTGTGCCTGGACACCTCCAGTGGTCGTGTCGCTGCCGATGACCGCATCGAGCGAGTTGCCGCTTGCATAGACCACGAGGGTATCGCTGTTGGCTGCGAATGTGCTGCCTGGCAAACCGAACATCGATGCCACGGCGAACGCTATCGCAAAGAGAATTGCTTTCTTCATTATTTTCTCCTTTTTATTACACCGTCTGTTAATACATTTCAAAATTGTGCTAAAGTGCTTCATGCCAGTTTCTCGATGGCGGACGCGCGCACTCAGTCAATCAAAGCCTGCTAGTCACCTCCTTTCGCTTTCATACTGCGATCAAAATCTCCACCGTAGTCCCATATCGGCGGTCATCCCGTAATCCTGTTCCGCTATTGGAACCCCGGCGCCGCCGCTAATTACACTCACGTCGTTCGCACCTGTGATGTTATTGAGGTCCACATATACCTGCGTCCCGTACCAAGGCAAATCCTGTTTCGCGGCAAGGTCCCATCTGCGGTAGGGGGCAGTATATGACCTCAGCTGCGGCCAGAAATTCGGACCGGTGAAAATATTGCTCTGGTATAGGAACGCCACTCGAATAGAAAACGCCTTGTAATCATACCCAATCGTCAAGTTCGCTATATCGTCAGGCTGGTCTATCAGTCTGTCTATGTAGGAGGTGTCGATGGGCGTTGGGAAGCGACCGTTTGAAGTCATGTATGTATACGGGTAGCTTGCCTTTGAAAATATGTGAGTGAAATTGGCGCTCAACACCAACCCAGAAAGCGGGCCTGGCAGATACCAAAAATGGGTTTGCCAATCGAGCTCTATTCCATAATCGTTGACAGTATATCGATCGTTCTTGAACGTCGAGATCTCGTATGTGGCGCTCGGATTATATTGAGGTACAAGGCTCGATGGAAGATATGGCGCGACATCTGCACCGGAGACATAGAAAGACCAAGGATAAATGAGGTCCTTGATGTGTTTTAAAAACACTCCAGCCGTAAAGAGGCCGATCGTGTTGTTATATACAGATACGTACGCATCATAATTGGTGGCCGTTGAAGGGTTTAGATTGAAATTCACCCAGTTTATGTTGTATGCGTTCATGTCAATCTTTGGTATGATAGAACTGTAATCAGGGTAAGCCAAAGTGTGCGTGTAAGACAAACGCACATCAAGCCACGTGAGGGGGTGATACCTTAGGGTAACGTCCGGCAGCCAATAAGGATGATTCTTTGTTACTGTGGTGTCGTAATGTTCGTACGCAGTCGTGAAGGCATTGTTGGTAAAGAATCCTCTCACCGCGGTGTAGACCGTCTGCAGGTTCTGGTATCTAACGCCTGGTATAAGAGTTAGTTGGTTCCCAATCTTAGCTGTAAACATCGCATAGAACGCGCCATGATTCTCATAACCTGAATAATTGGGTATGGTCGACTGATAAAGGTTGAAGTAATAGTCGGTACCAGCGGGAAATGTGTTAATATTATCCTGGAGGGTGTTCACTACTTGTGACATCATGCCCTGGTTTAGCGGACCAGTCATCGAATAAGCTCCGCCCAAGTACTTTCCGTAATTGAAATTCGGATCAAGAAAATGCGACATCGATATCGTGTAATTATTCGTGGGTAACGAGAAGTGCTGATTAATTAGATTGTCGGCAAGCAACGCAGAGTTACCATCCAGAGGATAGCTATCATACACACTGTAACTGTATGACCTGAGAAGATGAGTGTATTTCCCGCCAAACTTGATTTGGGCGCTGACCTCCTCGGAAAGATTTATGGTCGTCTTCATGTCGACCGACGCGCCATACGACCGCTGCCGGGCGAAGCTGTTGTGGTTGCTGACCGAAGACAAATATGACGTCGCAAAATTGTTGTTTCCAGCCTTAGGAACCTGTATCGGATCTATGTTCGCCTGATTTACAAATTGTGAAAGGCCCTGAGACGGCTGGTTGAAACTGACGCTCCAATTGTTCGGTGACTTTGTCTCAGAATATGTATGGTAAATTTTCACGTGAACATGAAAGATTGGCAATTGCTGTTGGTAATCTATAGCGTCGAGTAAATTGTTTACCGTGTTGCTTGTATTTGACATGCTATAGGTCTGCGCAGTGTTGCTGATCGAGAACAAGTCCTCCGACTGAGAACTGTTGGTGTTGCTGCTGCTCACAAAATTTTCGAGCTTGATGGAACCGCCCGGCAACCTATAATCCAAATTGAGCGCCGCGTTATCGCGTTTCCTGTCTCTCGGCATGTAAAAGAGGCTCAACCCTGTAGTGACGTATTGCGTCTCACTATTGTTCGGATTTGAATAATAGGCAGACAACTGATTGGATGTCAAATTCAGACGTTCGATGGATGCTTGAGCAAACACGCCGAACCGCTCACTGAAAAATCTGTCCTGGACCGTCCCAACGTACTTGTAATTATTGTACTCATTGTTCGCATCGGGGAGATTGTTATATCCCCCCTGAATCAGGAGACTGACTTCGGGTACACCAGGTTTCTTCACTTGGGCCTCACGCATGTCGAAGTTGACGATACCGCCTATTACATCCGCGTCCATATCAGGGGTCACCGTCTTCTTTACTTCTATGCCTCCCAGCATATCGGAGGAGATCATGCTTAGATTCGTGCTTCTATTGCTCGCATCTGAAGCACCCATCGTGATTCCGTCAATAGTAACCTGGTTATACTTAGGCTGCATGCCTCGGATGGATACCTCATACCCTTCGCCACCGCTTCTTAGCACGAAGACTCCGGGGAGCCTTCCTACCGATTCTGCAGCGTTTGCATCAGGAAGCTGCCTGATCTTAGCGGCAGAAACGACGCTCTCGATCTGATTGGACGCAAGCTGCTGGTTGATCGCTGCATTCTGGCCGGCTGCCTGCGCAGTCACAATTACTTCTTTCCCCTTTACACCAACTGCGGCCAGATGGAAATCCAATTTGACTGTTTCATTTGGTTTGACCACAATGTGCTCCGTCTCAGTGTTATAACCGATATACGCAGCTCGAATCGTGTAAGATCCCGCAGGAACATTTGATATCAGGTAGTTGCCGTTTAGATCGGTGGAGGCACCCATGGATGTGCCGACTAGGAGCACATTCGCGCCCGGTAGGGACTCGTGGGTTTGCGCGTCTCTCACTCGTCCTTCCACGGTGCCATTCCCAGCAGCCAAAACATCATGGCTTAAGAAAAAGAGAAAAGCCAGAATAATTGAGAGAAAGATTGTTATTCTTCTACGCATCGTATTCTCCTGTTGAATCTTTCGTCCGAGAATTTCACCGTAAGAACGGAGATAGAGCTATTCGTTACGGCTTACAAAGATCAAAAATGAAGCGCAATTAGAATCCCTCTTTGTGAATGCTGCCTCGGTGGTGTTATGTTGACTTGCAAATTCCCACTTGAGATCATCACTCCAAAATTCAGGGATTGAATCTTGCTCATCGGACCTCTCGATTATCGCGGTCCGATTTATGACGGGCAGCTTGTTAGTTGGGCGTTTTGACTTCACAAATGAACGGTAAGGCTCTCCCACATTCACAGCTGTGGGAAAGCGATGATGCAACGCCCCGGAGAAGATGGCCAGGCCGTAAGTGCACTTCAACGGCCTGCTATTCTTATGAAGGTCGCATTCTCTGGGGGCGATACCCCGTATCGAAATGGAAGTGTAAGATGGGCTATCTATCATTATCCCCCCTATCTCCAGTATCCCCGCTATCGCACATATGGGGGTCTCGAAGAAGGTCTGGTCGCGCTTCGCGCGTTTGAACAATCCCGTTGACCCGCCCGGATTTTGGAGACATCAATTTCGAATGGTATCTTTTGAATCACTATTAGCTTTCGTTCTATTGCGTTTACTTTCTTTTTGTTTGCTAATATTGGGAATAAGGAGGTGAATGTCAAGTTTTTCCGGATAGGTATCTGGAATTTCGCCGGGGAAAGTTATGCATAAGAAAGAAGAAAGAGGGTGGAGTGGGTATAAAGGCGGATGGTCAGATTTTCGGCCATCCATCTTTAAAACTTATCGCAAGCAATTACTCAATAACCATCACCTGGCAGGATTGCTGATTTATCCAATTGACTTCGAAGACGCGCAGTTCCATTTGACTTTCAGACTCTTGTCTTTACCGCATACCGCCACAGGGAAATCATCGGAAAAAGGCGGAGCGAAAAATGTAAAAAAGACAATATGAGTGGAAAGCGGGGGAAACGATCCTCCTCTCAAGAATTGTTGATTTGGGACCGATGACCGGTATGTGGTGCTCGCGCAATTTATTAAGGGACAATTCTTGCTAATAGGTGTGGTGGCTGGTGGATGATGATTCCAGTGCTCTTCGCCTTCCTCAGCTGCCCCTCGAGTTCCTCAATCCGGTTGGCATGCCCCGCGTCGGAGGGATGAAATGCACTCTAAGCTGAAAGGCAAGGTTACTCACCCCACCTGACATCAAGGGTTTGTCTACTGTTGTGGCGGTGCTCCCTGGCTTTGCTCCTGCTTGTACTTCTCGTATTTGTCAACTTCGTCCTGAAGCTCCTTGAACGTCTGAGAAGCTCTGAACCGTGTGTACATTTGGTTGTTGTTTTTGATTTGCTGCATCAGCGCTTCATTCGCAGCGCCTATCGGATATTCCACGAGGACATAAGACCGCCAGAGATTCCCATCTCTAACGATTTTCTGATTCTTAACTTTGCTCCCTGTAAGAGTCTCGTCGACGACTGTCTTTTCTGCTTGCGTGAACATCTGCAGAAGCTGAGCATCGTTACCAGTCCCAGTCTCTTGGTTAAACCTCTTCTGCAACCCCTCGATCTTCACTTGGAGTTGTCTCGCGATATCTGCTCGTGCCGCTTCCGTTGCTTTGTCGGTAGCGAGCTGCATATCCTGTGAAGTCTGAGTATTGGCGGCAAATAGGTAACTGGGGTCTTGTGGAACGTTAGTGTACCAGTCGGGTATGTCTCCGGTTCCGGCTGATTGCAGGGATTGCGAACCGCCGCAGCCGACTATCGCAGCACCAAGGACAGGGATTAAGAGCAGAATCCATTTTTTCATTTTGTTCTCCTTTGATGTGTTGATTAGCGTGGACAATATTACTTCAAGAACAGCATTTTTACCGCACGACTGTACTTTCCGGCCTCGATGCGGTAGAAGTACACTCCTGACGCAAGACCGCTGGCGTTAAAATCAACTTCGTAATAGCCGGGCTGTTCCACCTCGTTGACAAGCGTCCTCACAAGCTCACCGAGGACGTTGTAAACCTGCAGGGTCACCTGAGCCTTCTTTGGAATCTCGTACCTGATGATTGTCGTCGGGTTAAACGGATTAGGATAGTTCTGCACTAGTGCAAATGTGTTTGGAATCTTGTCCTTCGTCTTTGCCACCCCTGTTACGATCTGAGGTTTCCTCGGTTCAAGCACCGTATCCGACGACGCAACGATAAATGCCGAATTGTTTCCCATTTCCCAACCTGAGTTCTCAAATCTTGATTCCGGCAGCGCCCGGTACTTGTAATTGATGACACTGCCGCTCGCTGCGTAGAACGTCAGCGTATCCGAGTACAAGCTCATATTCGAGCTATCTCGGGTCAGTATTGCGCCGGTTGACCAATTCAATGGGTAAGTGTCACCAAGAACCTCCAGCGTATCCTCGGCGGGATCAAAGCCGGTGTTTATCAAATCAGTTGCATCCGCTTGAAAAGTGACGGCTATGCCACCGCTATTCGGTACGCTGTAGACGACATTGCTCTCATTTATTATTCTCCCGCTGCCTCCAACGGCATAAACTTTCACCCAGTAGGGATTCCCTTGGAGAGCGGTAGTTGTATAGCTCGTAGACGTCGTGGAATCGAGCAAGGCAAAATTTGCGGTGTCGCCCGGAAGGGCCGTGTAAATCTTGTACACCTCAGTACTCTGCACGGGTTGCCAGGAAAGTGCTGCCTGATTATTGGGAGCGGGTGTGGCTGATAAACTGAAGAAGGTAGCCGAGCCGGTAGTGTTGCTGGTTGGACTTTCGGCACCGCCGGCATTTACCGAAGAGAGTTTGAAGAAATATGGCGTATTGGATGTAAGACCGGAGACAGTCAAGGATCCGGATCCAGCGGCAACGGTATCGGTCAGAGTGAATCCGCTTGTCGGAGAAGTAGTCGATTCATAAGCCTTGTATTTCGTTGCGTCCGCTACCGGCGTCCATCTCAACGCTATCAGCTCCGTGCCGAGCGGAACGGAAGCGACAATGAGCGCGTTGTCAAACGCCGCTGGAGAACTGCTGAATTGCCATGTAAGAATATCATGGGTTTCGAACGCAATGCCTGTCCCCGATGTGAATCCCAACCAGGCGCTGCCGTTATCCAGCCTAAGTTCACTGGATAGATTTATCGGCACTGAAAGTGCCGGTGTAAGCATGTCATCGACGTAAACTTTCAGACTGTCTGAAGCGTACGCAATCTTGGTAAAGTGAATAGCCCCATCGTTCAATGTCGGTATCGAACTGGTGGAGCGAAGTGAATAATTGTGGTTCGGACTATTTGGCTGAGTACCGCGCGATTGCACGCTGACGTGATTGTTGCTGGGGTCGTTGTTCTCGGGATTTAAAAACATATCGAACTCGATCGCTACCGAGTTGGGTGTCCCGTTATAGGTCGTAGGGTAGGTAGCGTCACCGTATCCCATCGCCCCGCCGGGACCGCCCAATGCATCCAGACTGTCATTTTGAATCACAAAGGCGAAACCGTCTCCTCCGCCGATCCCGCTGGCCGAGACTCCCGATATCCGGAAGGCAAAGACTGTCTCGAAACCGTTCTGCAACGAGACTTTTGCGGAATTGTAGACTGCGCTTCTTTGCCAGACAGCCGAAGGATTCACCCTCAAAACATTTCCGAATATCTCCGCATTACCACACAGGGCCAGCCCTGTTTCTCCGGCAAATCCGTTATATGAGAAAGAAGTCTGAGCCTGCGCGAACGAAGGAAAGTCCATCGCCAATATAACTATCGCAGAAATTGCCAGACGGTTCATCATGTTGTTCTCCCCAAAGTTCATTTTTCTCGCTCCTAATGGCGTGGCATAATTCTCAACGTGGGCAATTTGCCGGCGCCTATTTCAGCAACATCATCTTGTTCACGTGAGTATAATTCATTGAAGAACCTGGGTTGATACCATCGACCATAATCCGGTAGAAGTAGACTCCTGAGGCAAGACCGCTGGCATTGAAACCAACTTCGTAATAGCCTGCCTGTTCGACCTCATTAACGAGCGTCCTGACCAGCTCGCCGAGGACGTTGTAAACCTGCAGGGTCACCTGAGCTTTCTTTGGAATCTCGTACCTGATGATTGTCGTCGGGTTAAACGGATTAGGATAGTTCTGGTACAGCCGGAAAGTTTTCGGGGCATAGACAGCCCTGACCGAGTCAATGAAATTCCCATCCCCGATCAGCAGCGCGTAGCTTTTGTACTTGTAAGTTCCGGCGACTGAAATGCTGTCGGTGGTTTTCAGATCATAAAAGGTATGCGTACCGTTATCGACTAAATAAACGCGGTAATTTTCGAAGCTGCTCGTCAGACTCGCTCTAACAGTCACGGGGTGACCCGTGAGATTCTTAACCTGGACGTCGAATGACTGACCCTTTCCTATTTCGCTTCTGAAGTCAGCATACAGGTCCTTCCAATCGCCTCTGATATTGTGGTCGACAACCTGGATTCTCAGGTCGTCGAAATTGTCGGGAGGGGCGAAGACATTCAGCTTGTTCACTGAGTCTGATACAGTGGGATCGAAGCCAACGGTGAGCGGAAGGGCCTGGAGTTGGTCGGATGAGACAGAGAGTTTGAGAACATCGTTTGGGACTGAACTTGCTTTCTTAATGGAACCGATGGCCTTGCTCGCAGCAGTCGCGGAATAGACATAAGGTATTCTGAGTGATGGACGATTCTGGTCATTATAGAAGTAGTAACCAGTGTAAGGGTCGAATGATGTTGAAATCCCATAACTTCCGTTGAACGAGTAGATCGGTTGCGTGACGCGGTTGAGAGCTTGAACCGCGGACCATGAGATGCTCTTCTCGAATGGATCCGATATCAAGTTCCAGCCGCCGTGGAGGGAAATTGAATAACAATCACCGGTGTCAAGCCGAACTGTCGAAGCGTTTTGCGAGATCGAAAACGGATTTTTACTGAATATCCAGAAGGCGTGACCCGGAGAAAAATTGAATGTGGAGCTGCCATCATATTTGACCTGGTAGTTCTGGGCATTTCCGTTATCGTAGTATGCCTCCCAATCGCTCCCCTGGCTACCTTTGAGTATACTGGAAACCGGACTGAATACCGAAGCTGGCAGGCCAAAGATCCGGTAATTTGTTTGGTCAGAAGTACCCGGAGGGATGAACTGGCTCGAGACCTCTATGGTAGACGGATAAGTAAATGTGGTGAAATTCCATACCGGAGACCAGCCGCTGGAGCCGTAGCTGCTGAAGGCTCTCGCGCGCCAGTAATAAGTAGTGCTTTGGGAGAGTCCTGTCATCTTATAAGAATTTTCCGCTAGCACCGAGTCATTCACGACAAACATGGAGAAAGTGGATTCAGTTGACACTTGAAGTTGATAGCCCGTTGCGTCGCTATCGCTATTCCATGAAAGGATCGGATTAGTCGGCATTCCCGAAGAAGCATTCACCGGACTGGCAAGCGTCGGAGCCGGCACAGATGCGAAGGTAGTAGTGAAATTCCATATTTTGGACCATGCGCTATTCCCAAAAGGGTTGATCGCACTTACGTGCCAATAGTATCGAGTTTCAGAACGCAGCCCGTTGACTGCTGATCTTGCCGTGCCAGCGATTCCGTTACTGTCGTACACGACTGATGAAAAGCTGGAGTCTGTGGAAATCTGCAATCTGTAGCTCGTGGCACCTACCGTCGCATTCCAGATGAGAGTAGGATTAATCGATACGTTAATTGATCCGCTTAGCGGAAAAGCTGGGACGGGAGAAGAGGGTGCGGCCTGAACCGTGGTTGGATTCACCGAGAAGTACATTTCTCCACCGACGAGAAGTGCCAGAAGACTTCCCGACTTGGTGACAGCAAGAGACGAGATTTGCCAATTGTTGATGATTCCTTTGTTCTCTTCCGACCACGTTTCGCCATCATCGACTGAAGTAAAAACTCCTAGGACATCCGTCCCGGCAAACAGGTAACCAGACTGATTGATGACCAGCGATACAGCTGAGGCGGTGGGATGGCCGTAAAGTGCCAAACCGCTATTCTTGGGCATCCAGCTAATTCCGTCATCTGTTGAAAGGTAGATCCCCCCTTCAGTACCCGCAAAAACGTACCCGGAGGAGTTGAAACAAAATGATCGAATATTGAAATTGGTTAATCCACTGTCCCTTTTTGTCCAAACCTTCCCATCGTCTGAAGAGATATATACGCCCTCACCTTGAGTCCCCGCGAAGATTGTGCCGCGCGAATCGATGGCTAAAGCCCAGACTGCAGTACCGTTTGCCCCGAGTGTTCTGTTAACCCAAGAATCGCCATTATCACTGGACAAATACACACCGTTGCTATCTGTGTTCGAAGAGTTACTGTATGCACCGGCGATTATTTGGCCCGAAGAACTGATGACTAAAGATCTTACCCATAAATTTTGAAGACCCAAAGGTGACCAACTAGATCCTTGGTCTGTGGACGCAAAAATACCGGACATGGTTCCTGCATAAATCTTCTGAGCCGAATCGACTGCAAATGTGAATACGTCTTCTGGTAGACTCAATTTTGTCCAACTTATCCCATTGTCCTTAGAGACGTAGGCCCCGCCAAGTGCGCCTTCGAAGATATCGCCGGAAGGAGAGACAAACACTGTCACCCCGCCGTCTTGAGGCGCACTGCTAACCAACCTCCAAAACGATATGGACTCTGTCGTGAAATTCCAGGTTGTCGACCATTCGCTGGTATCTCCGGTATTTATGGCCTCTACCCGCCAGTAATAAGTGGCGCTTGGAGCCAAGCCGCTCACGGTCAGTGAAGTTCCAGAAATATTCGAGGAGTCAGAAGAGATAGCGGCAAAGTTGGAATCCAATGACAATTGTAACCTGTAACTCGTCGCTCCAGTTGAAGCGTTCCATGTCAGTGTTGGATTAGTGGAGATTCCCGTAGAACCGTCTGTGGGACTGGCAAGGGTTGGTGC
>JAJYRM010000065.1 GCA_021794075.1 Bacteroidota bacterium
CATAAATTTCGTTACCCCATCGAGCAGTGCCAGCCACGGAAATCTCGACAGTTTGAACAGCGTGCTTGAAACAGAACCTTTTCAGATTTCGAATAATTCAAAGTTCATGTTCACTGAAATCTGCGGATTTCTCGATTCCGCCGCGGCAGCTGTTGACCTCGGAGACACAGGATACGTTTCGTACAGGGCAGAGCTTGTAGACAATTCCACCGGCAAGGTTATAGGTACGATAAGGGATGCCACGTTCAATTCACGCAACACACATTGTTACACCCTGCAGCCTTACCAGTTGAACACCGGCGGAGTTGGGACGAAGACAGTGAGAGTGAAGTTCGCTGTTGCAACAAATATCGATAGCCCACAGGTGGCGTTCGTAAATAGCTACCAGTATCAAAATCAAATCGATAGTTCAAGCATCCAGAGCGTCTCGCTCCAGCAGCTGGATCTCATCAAGGACTATGTTCTTGCCCAGAACTACCCCAACCCCTTCAATCCGACTACGACCATCAGTTACACTATACCGGAGGATGGAATGGTGACGCTGAAGGTTTACGATGTGCTCGGAAGAGAGGTTGCCACGCTCGTGAACGAGGCGCAGAAGGTAGGAAGATATGAAGTGAATTTTGACGCATCCCGTCTTGCGAGCGGAGTGTACTTCTACAGGCTGGCTGCCGGAAGCCATGTCATAACGAAAAAGATGTTAATGTTAAAGTAAGCGTCCCAATTGCGACTCACCTCGAAGGTGAGTCGCGATTTTTTGTACCTATCTTCCCTTTTGCAGCCGCTCCGCGAGAAAAGGAGGGAGCCCGGCTGCGATTATCTTGTTTCCCGCCATTTGGCAATCGTACTCGACCCTGATGTTCTGGTAAGTAAAATTATCGGTGTCAATAATTCCGAAGCTCGCCCTGCTATCCCCGTCGCGCGGCTGGCCGACACTCCCTACATTGATCAGTTCCCTGAAACCTCCATGTACGGTTTCCTCCTTGAATATACCCGGCACATGCGTGTGACCGATGAGGCAGACCCTTTCTTCAAAGGCAGACAGTTCGACCAGTGCGTCGCTCTGCGAAAGCACGTATTTCCATTCATGGGGCTGCGACGGTGAAGCGTGCACGAGCAAGACGTCGCCGAGCTTCAAAGTAAGGGGTATTTCCTTCAGCCAATTCATGCTCTCAGGTGAGAGGACGCTCCGGCCATATTCTATGGCAATCCTGGCGTACGGGTTGATCATGGAGTAAGTCCGATCGTCGAAAAGGGCGTCATCGTGGTTACCCCTGACGACATACTTAGCTTCATTCCTGACAATCTCCGCAGCCTCATCCGGGTTCGCGCCATACCCGACGATATCGCCGAGGCATATGATATCGTCAACATGCTTTTTGCCGATCGCCGACATTACTGCCATCAGAGCTTCGATGTTGGAGTGGATGTCGGATATGATCGCGTATTTCATGCCGCCAACCCCGGCTTCGCGTACGCCTGCGACTTCGCCGCCTTACCGGCAACGAAGAAAGAATCGAGTCTTATGATTTCCGAGATGATGAGCCCGGCAGACTTGAAGTACGAAAGTATATCCCTGTCAAGGTGACACCCGCCGGCAAGTATCTTCCATACCGGAGTGGCAATCTTCTCCGCTTTGGCAAGTATCCGCTTTTCTGCTATCGGATGTTCGGCGAAATAAAAACAACCGTCCGGCTTGAGCACTCTCTTTACCTCTTCAGCGGCTTTCAACGGATCCCCGATAGTGCAAAACGTCAGCGTGGAGACGACCGTATCGAACGATTCATCCGGGAAAGGAAGCTCTTCCGCTATCGCCCGAGTGAGCGCCGAGCAATCACGCAGTCTGGAGGCCGCATGGCTAAGCATGTATGGATCTGGCTCGGTCGCGAAAACGCAATCCGCTCCGTCGAAATGTTTGAAGTTTAATCCGGTCCCCGCGCCGATCTCCAGAACCTTCCCTTTGGCATTTCGCGTGACCATGCGCCGAACTTGCTCGAAACCAAGTTTGTCGGCAGGGACCATCAACGCGTCGTAAAGTGAAGCTACAAAAAGGTGGGCGCTCATTATTTGGCGGAATAATCTACTAAGATAACACGACGCCCGAAAACCGAGAATCCACTTTTGTTTCCGACAGTTTCCATTATCCTGCCTTCTTTCTCTTAACTATTCGCACGTTTTCGGCGTGCCGATCTCGCCGACGCGTCCGATTGAGATTTCGTCCTTATTGCACCTTGAAGACCCTTGTCAAATACAGACTCAGGTCGGGCGAATAGGTCACAATCAGGAGGGCGATGAGCGCGATCGCCAGGAACGGCAGCACCGCCCGGTATATCTTCACTATGTCTTTTTCAAAACGCAAACTCGATATGAATAAGTTCAACCCGAGCGGCGGGAGCATGTACCCAATTTCGAGATTCAGAAGGAAAATAATGCCGAGATGGATCGGATTTATTCCATACTGCATCGCGATCGGGACGATAAGAGGGACGACTATTATGATGGCCGAAAATATCTCGACCATATTAATGACGAGAAGAAACAAATTTAGAAGTATCAGGAAGACGAGCTGGCTTGATACGAAGCGATGGATGAACTGGAACATCAGCATCGGGATTTGCTGGTCTATTAGGTAATTCGTTAGGCCAAGCGCGGTGCCGAGGACGACGAAGATCGCGCCCACAAGCATCATGCTCTTCTTTGTGATCCTCGGAAGGTCCTTGAAGAATTTCACGTCGCGGAGTATGAAGACTTCCACGATGAGGACGTAGAATGCCATAATGGCGCTGGCTTCCGAAGCGGTAAAGAAGCCGCCGTAGATTCCGCCTATGATGATGAACGGGAGCGGGATTTCCCAGATAGCGCCTTTAAGCGCGCCGAGCGCTTCCCTCAATGAGAAAGACTGCCTCTTGACTCCCGACCTGACGCCTGTATAAATGCTGTAGATCGAAAGCATGACTATCAGGAGTATCCCGGGGAGAACGCCGGCGGCGAAGAGCTTGTCGACGCTAATGCCCGCGACAATGCCGTAAAGTATGATAGGCAGACTTGGCGGGAAGAGAAGGCCAAGGCTCCCTGAGGTCGTCATAAGCCCCGTGGCAAACCTGTCGGGATACGACTCCTCAACAAGTACCGGGTAAAGGAGGCCGCCGAGCGCGACTATCGTGACTCCGGAAGCTCCGGTGAAGGCGGTAAAGATGGCGGTTGATATCAGAGATACTATTGCCAGTCCGCCGGGCATCCAGCCGAAGAACGCCTGCGCCAGGCGCACGAGTCGTTTCGGAGCTTCACTCTCGGCGAGGAGATATCCAGCGAACGTGAAAAGGGGAATCGCTATGAGCGCCGGCAGGCTCGCGAGGCGATACAGCTCAACGATGACAGCCGATGTACTTACTCCAATCGAATTAAATAAAAGAAGGCCGCCAGCCCCAATGAGTATGAACACCGGCTCGCCGAGAAGTACGAGCAAGAGTACGGCAATGCCGATGATGACGTATAACATTTAATCTTTACCCCCTGTCTTGCGAAAGACGGAATAAAACAAATCATTCATATTCGAATTTTCGAGAATTGGTGAGCTCAAACTACCTCTGCCGACTGCGGGCCCGATACCGCGGTTTCTATCGCCCTGAAAAGGAAATGCAGCCCTATCAAAGCGAAGCCTATGGGTATTATGACCTCCAGGTAGTACGGCATCACATTCTTCCCCATGAAGGTGAAGAGCGGCTCGGTGTCATATTTTATTTCATCCCTTAGGAAGGACATACCGGCATGAAAAAGAAAATAGCAGACCACTGCAGATGTAAAGTGTAGGAAGACCTGCACTATCCGCTGGGCAATCGGCGGAAGTTTCTTTGTAATAATGTTAATCGAGAAATGACGCGATTCCTTCGCAGCGAGTGCCGCGCCGAAAAACCCGACCCATAATACCAAATGCCTCAGGAATACATCAGCCCAGATGATTCCGGTCGACCAGAATTCTCTCAATATGACCTGAAGGAACGCCAGCACGACTGTTACCGTCAGGAACAGGACGAGGAGCGCGTTCTCAAAAATCCCGAGCGCGTTTTCGATCTTTCTAATGATCTTCACTTACCCTGATGCTCCTTGTCTGAACGGTACTGAGCCAGGGCGGACTGCACTTCGTCAAGCAGATTCTGTGAATATAACTTTCCGACGAGCATCTGCCGGGCCTCTTCGCCGGTCTTGTAGTACCTGGCAAGAGCCTCCTTGGACTTCGGTTTGGTCAGGATTATCCCTTTGGATTGGAGCGTCTTGATTGCTTTGTTGTTCTCGATCCTGCTCATCTCAGTCAGCTCTTTGAGATAGATCTGGCCGTTCTTGACGAGTATTTGCTGAAGGTCGGGCGGCAGTTTATCGAAGTATCTCTTCGAAATGAGCACAGCCCCGCTCGCGTTCGCCAGCGGAACATCAAGCATATACTTCACCTGAGTGAACCATTGGAGCGCGATCATCGCCAGCGGCGAGGCATAGACACAGTTTACCATCCCCGTCTGGAGAGCCTGGTTAACATCCGTTACAGAGAGCGGGATCGGAGCTAGATGAAGCACTTTAAACGACACCTGGGCGATAGGGTCTCCTTCCCACATCCACGCCTTCACGTCGTTCATGTCTTCCACTGTGTAGATCGGCTTCTGTGTGAAAACATAGACGAAGCCCACTTCAGCCCATCCGAGGAAAACGAAGCCGCCGCGCTCGAACGCTTCGCTGAACTGAGGTGTGAACTTCTTGTAGATGTAATTGATTTCGGAAGTATCGTGGAACAGGAACGGCGTGTCCAGAATCCTTTCTTCCGGCGCAATCTCGCCCATTCCGACGCCGGTGAAACCACCCGCCTGGTACTGCCCGATCCTAATCTTTCTAAGGACATCTTTCTCGTCACCGGCGATGCCTCCCGCATAAAATTTGAACCCGAGGCGTCCGCCGCTTTCCTTCATGACGGCAGCGTTGTACTGTTCCATGACATTCATCCAGGTGCTTCCGAGCGGAGCGACCGTGGCAAACTTAATCGTGTATTGCTGCGCGGAGGCCGAGAGACTCGTCAGCAGCAGAACCGACAACATTACAAATAAACCCTTTGCAGTCTTTGACATTTTCAACCTTTCAAAAATAATCACTTTCGTGTTTCAACAACTCTTTCGCCTTCTCTTTGGCGATCTGGTTTGCAAGATTCTCATCCGGAAGGAGATTTTCCGGCGCGTCTATCACCTTGTTGAGGAGCGACACAAACAGCTCCTTGTTCTGGGTCATGACGGCGTATGACTTCGCGAAATAATAATAAGTCATGAGGAACTTGCCGTCAGAATAATGGATAGCCTTCTCGAAATTCACCCTTGCGGCTGTCGTATCTCCTCCGAACATCGCCGGTAGACTCCCGAGGATGGTTCCGAAGAAAAGATGCGCCCCTCCGTAGAAGTAGGACGGTTCGTATTTCAAGACGAATTTCATCATCGCTTCAACCTTCGGCAGGTCTGCCAAAGCATTGACGTTGTCGCGGTTAAGGTTGACGTAATTTCCCCAGGCGTTAGCCGTCCAGAATACGGCGGGAACATCGCTCTTTCCTAACTTATTCAAAGCTTTGTCGAAGTCAGCAACATCACCATGGAAATGTTTTTTAAAGTCTTCGTTTCTGAATAGAATCCTCAGCCCATAGTCACGCGCGCGCAGGTAGAAAAGATTTGCGCGGGGTCTCGACGAATCTTGAACGAAGCCGAGCGCATAACTGGTATATCCCTGCGCCCCGAGCAAAAGGAGCTTCTCGTTGTTCGGCGCCTCGATGATGAGACCGTCGAGAAGCTTCAGGTCGGCCGGTATAGCCTGTGAAGCCAGCTCAAGGTCCGTTTCTCTGTTTATTGCCTTGAAGCCTCCGTTGATGATTCCGCTCGTCGCCCCGATTGTAAGCGCGGTCAAGCTGCACCCTTGGACAAGGAACGACATCGCGGCGGCAAGAACAGCAACGGATACAAACTTTTTCGAACTTGTCATTAAGAATTTTCTCCGGTCATTTACCGTCGGCTGGAAGAGAATAGCCGACGCGCCTCCATCAAATTGAGAGCACTTGGGACAATTCAACGAGACTATTGTCCACAGCTTTCTTCTTTTCCCACGTGTCACGCATCGGAGTGAGAACGACGTTACCGTTTATTTCGCCCGCCATCACATTTGTTTCACCGTGAAGGAGAGCCTCAACTGCCGCCGATCCTAGTCTCGCTGCCAAAACGCGGTCGCGGGCCGTCGGGCTTCCGCCGCGCTGAATATGACCCAAAACAGTGACCCGGTAGTGAAGATGGACGAATTCGCTCATCCTCCTGGCAAGATCTACCGCGCCGCCTTTGAAGCATCCTTCAGCTATAACTACAATGCTGCTTCTTTGGCGGCCTCCCGAGGTCAACTTCTGCCGGATCGCCTCAAAGTTCTCTTCAATCTCGGGAATGGCGATGTACTCCGCTCCTCCCGCTATGCCCACATCTAAAGCTATGAAACCCGCGTCACGTCCCATTACTTCCACATAGAACACCCTGTCGTGGGCATCCGCAGTATCGCGAATCTTATCGATCGCTTCAACAGCCGTGTTTATAGCAGTGTCGTAACCGACTGTAAAATCGGTCCCGTACAAGTCGTTGTCAATCGTTCCTGGCACACCGACGGTTGGGATCATATGCTCATCATGGAGCAAAGTCGCTCCTTGGAAAGTGCCATTACCACCAATTGCTACAAGCCCTTCGATCCCTTGAGATTTCAGGTTCGCAGCCGCTTTGGCCCTCCCCTCGCGAGTCATAAACTCCTGGGAGCGGGCCGTCTTGAGGAGTGTCCCCCCACGCTGGATGATGTTCGAGACTGACCGGGGACCGAGCGGAACGAAGTCCCCCTTTATCATGCCGTTGTAACCGTGTTGAATTCCGACAATATCTATTCCGCGATAAGCCGCAGTTCTTACAATCGCTCTTAATGCCGCGTTCATGCCCGGCGCATCGCCGCCGCTCGTATAAACGCCAATTTTCTTAATTTTACTCATGTTCTCCTTTAAAAAAACGCATAAATTTATCATTTATATGAAGGAAATGCAATTCAAAGAGGTGTGACCAGCCGCGACTTGTAATTTCATTATAATCTGTGTAATCATTAAACTACAAGCGGAACATAAATGCCCACACTTTCTGACAAATTGGCTGAAAAACTGAGACGTGTAAAGCTTGTCGCTACCGATCTGGATGGGACTTTGCTCGATAACCGGGGAGAAATCTCAGACGTTACCCGGCAAGGCGTTCAAAAGCTGACGGAAATCGGGATAAACCTGGCGATAATGACGGGAAGAGCACATTTGTCAGCAGAAAGGATCGCGGACAAACTTGGACTCAGAACGCCGATCATTTCACTCGATGGCGCTCTCGTGCGCCTTCCGCACGCCGAGGCAAATATTTTCGCGAGTTACGTAAAGCCTTCGACAATAAAGGATGTGATGGAAGAGGCCGATAAAAGCCTAACAAGCGTCGCCCTCCTCGCGGACGACAGGCTTGTCCGACTCGAATCCGCGGCTACTCTTCCAAGCTACATAGGAAGCCTAGACCTGGAAAGCGAGATTGTTGAGGATCTCTTTCCTTACGTTGACCGGACGGTCAGAATAATTGCGGGGGGAGATAGTCATGAAGCGGTGAAGGCGATAGAACGTGTCGCGCTCAGTTTCTTTTCAAAGTTGGAAGCCAGCTTTTACCGCAGTTCATCGCACGAAGGACGGTGGTATCTGGAGATCCGGAATAGGAATTGTTCGAAAGCCACCGGCCTTGCACACTTGGAAAAATATTACGGGATCAGCAAGCGTGAGGTGGCAGTTCTCGGAGATTTCAGGAACGATATAGAGGCTTTTAAGCGCGCGGGGACGGGAATCGCGATGAAGAATGCCGTCCCTGAGTTGAAGGATCAGGCAGATCTCGTTACCGAGTCCAGCAATGATGGCGACGGCGCAGCGGAGTTTTTAGAGCTCTTTTACGAAGTTAGAAAAAACGATCGGTACTGATGATAATGAAAGATTTCCTCGCTCGGCTCAAATACGCATTTCGAAAATTAAGAGGAATCGACTTTGAAAAAAGTATGACGACTAAGGTCCTGCTTCTTCTGGGACTCGTCTTGACAATCACCCTCCTTGCTCCGTCGCAGAATCAATTGAAAATTCACTACGATGTCGGCACGATCTGGACCCACGAAGACGTCATAGCTCCATTTTCCTTCCCCATATACAAGGACCCGACTGAGTACAAGAGAGAGGTCAGCCAAGCTGTAGAAAATGTGAAGCCGGTATTCGACAGGGTCGAGATCGAAAGATATCGACTTGATTCTGCCGCGGCGTTCATTTCACAGGTCAGGACGGCGCTTGAACTACAGTTGAGGATGGATCGCGAGAGAAACAAGCAGATTTTCGAGAGGGATTCGCTGTCGCTGTCGAATATCATGCAGAACCTTCCTTACAGATTCTCGACTTCCGAGTGGCACCAGCTCCTTGTCAACATTTATCGTAATCCGATTGTTCTCCGCAGGATCGGCTCGCTTTCATCCACCATCACAACGATACTCGCAAGCGACTATCAGACTGGAGTCATAGACAGGCCGCGCGACCAGGTCGGAACGTCGGTTATTGTCGAGAGGCGGGGGAATTCCGAGACACCTGTCCCGCTCGAACAGGTCCTGACTATTCGAGACGTCGCCAGACAGCTTGACGCCGCTTCCATCAGCATGCTGAAGGGAGATACTGCAAGCGCACAGATACTGTCAAGCGCCATAGCATCTCAGGTCCTTCCCAACTTGACGTACAACAGATCTCAGACGCAGAGGGAAATCAACGCCGCCGTAGAATTGGTCCCGAAGACTGTCGGGTTCGTCAAGGAAAACGAACGCATAATCGGCAAACACGACAAAATAACCAACGAAATAAAACTCAAGCTTGATTCGTTGGAGAGGGCCCTACGCGAAAGAACAGGAGCCGCAAGCATGCTGCTCCAGTTCGGCGGGAAATTCCTGATGATGCTAGTCATAATTGGTCTTCTCAGCATCTATCTTTTCCTTTTCAGGAAGAAAGTCTTCTTCAACAACAAGATGCTCCTGCTGATCGCAGTCCTCATCATTTTCGAAGGACTGCTCATGCATTTCGCGTTCACCGCTCAGACTACTCTGCCGGTCCAATACCTGATACTGGTCCCGGTAGCATCTATGATACTCACCGTCATTTTCGATTCGCGGCTGGCGTTTCAAGCCACCGTCGCGATTGCCCTAATAGTGGGAGCGATGAGGGGGAACGACTTCGGCGCCGCGTTCACGGCGCTCAGCGCGGGAGCGCTCGCGCTTTACACGGTGAGAGACATAAAGAATAGGACGCAGATATTCAGAAGCCTCGTGTTTATCTTCTTAGGTTACGCGCTTGCGACTCTCGCGATCTCGTTCCAGCGGGCGGAGGACGTTTCCACGATGCTGGCGGGGTTTTCACTGATTGCCGTCAACTCCGTCCTTTCGCCGATAATAACATTCGGACTTCTAATCTTCTTCGAGAAGGTTTTCAACATCGCGACCGATCTGACGCTCCTTGAGCTTTCGGATTTCAACCAGCCCGCGCTTCGAGAACTGTCGCAAAAGGCGCCAGGGACATTTCATCATTCCATCATCGTTGGGACGCTTGCGGAGAAAGCCGCCGAGGCGGTCGGGGCAAATTCGATACTTGCCCGTGTCGGCGCCTACTACCACGACATCGGAAAGACTCTCAAACCCGAGTATTTTATCGAAAACACGATGGATTCCAATAAGTCGAAACACGACTGGCTTCCTCCCGACATAAGCGTCCAGATGGTCATGTCTCATGTTTCGGACGGCTTGGATCTCGGAAAGAAATACCACCTGCCCCAGCGGATACTTGACTTCATACCAATGCATCATGGTACTACACTCGTGGCTTACTTCTACGGAAAGGCCCTCAAGAGACCGTTTGCCACGGGAGATGTCAGTGAAGACGACTACCGTTACGACGGGCCTAAGCCGCGATCGAAGGAAACTGCGATTGTCATGCTCGCCGACTCCGTGGAGGCAGCCACAAGGTCGCTTGAAGAAAAATCGATGGGCAATATCGTTTCCATGATAGATGCCATCGTGAAGAGCAGATACGAAGAGGGGCAGCTTGACGAGACAAACCTGACATTCGTAGACCTGACCAGGATAAAAGAGAGTTTTGTCGCGGTACTTTCCGGGATCTATCACAAACGCATAGAATACCCGGGGCAGAAAGCGATCATCCGCGATGAGCTCCCCGCTCAGGAGGAAGAAGTGATACCCGAGCCTGTGGGGGAGTTGAGTCAGGACGAGCTCGACAAACTTGCCCCTCCCGCTTCAACGCCCAAACAAAAAGTGGCGAAAAGGCCTCGCCGTGCCGTTCCCTCTAAGCGCCCGCGTAGGAAGTAGGACCTGCCCGAACCAAAAACTGATGTCCGCGCCGGAACTGAACAGGAAGTTTTCCAGCCAATTAGAACTCTTTTTCGAATTCATGAAGTTTGAAAAAGGGCTTGCGGACAACAGCCTCCTCTCTTACCACAATGATCTCAACCGTTACGCCGAATTCATGGAATCCCTGGGTAAAGCGGGATTGAACGAGGTATCGAGGGCAGATGTCCGAAACTACTTCAAAGCGCTCTTTGACCTCGGTCTCAAACAGAGCAGCATCGCTCGAAATTTCTCCGCCGTAAAGAATCTCCACAGGTTTCTGGTATTCAGGAAAATGTCGGAAGTCGATCCGACGGCGAACCTTGATCGTCCCAGACCATCGAAAAAGCTCCCTGTAGTGCTGACTCAGGACGAAGTCGTACGACTGATAATGGCGCCGGATACCTCCTCAGAGCTCGGTATTAGGGACCGCGCCATAATTGAGACCCTTTACGCGACAGGGGTGCGAGTTAGTGAGCTTGTTAATCTCAGAAAAAGAGATTTAATTAAAAGCGAGAATGTTATCAGAGTTTTCGGCAAAGGATCCAAGGAAAGAATTATTCCAATAGGCGGCGTCGCACTTGAGTGGATAGATAAATACGGCTCGTCTGTGCAATCAAAAAAAGGACGGAACCGTCCCGGCATGGATCAGTCCCCGACAAGCGATCTAATATTCATGAATTTCCGCGGAGGAAAACTCTCGCGGATCTCCGTCTGGAGAATGCTGAAAAAGTATTCGAGAGAAGCCGACATCAAGAAGGACATTCACCCTCACACGTTGAGACACACCTTCGCGACTCATCTACTCGAGGGCGGAGCCGACATTCGCGCCGTACAGGAAATGCTCGGACACAGTGACATAGGAACCACACAAATTTACCTGCACCTTGACAGGAGTTATCTAAAAGAGGTTCTTGATAAGTTTCACCCAAGAGGAAAATATGCTTCGTGAATTGTATATACTCCCGATATTGCTGTTCTCGGTAATCATACATGAGATCTCTCACGGTTATGCCGCATTAAAGCTCGGCGACCCAACGGCCCGGGATTCCGGCAGACTCACTCTCAATCCCATCCCACATATCGATCTCATGGGATCGATCATCATACCGCTTTTCTCGCTTCTCACCGTGGGTCAGGTGCTAATAGCGTGGGCCAAGCCGGTCCCGGTAAACCCGATGAATTTTTCAGATTACAAACGTGACGAGGTGATTGTCTCCGCGGTTGGACCGCTTTCCAATCTGGCCATGGCTCTCCTTTGCGCGTTCATCACAATCGGCTTACTGCAACTTCAGCCAATCATTGGCCCTGCCGCGACAAGCTCCGAGTTCTACGTCTTTCTGCTGAAGATGTTCTCGGGCGGCATCTATCTGAACGTCATACTAGGAGTTTTCAACCTGGTTCCCATACCACCCTTGGACGGATCGCACGTCCTGGCTTCTTTGCTCCCCGACTCGGCCGCGATGACCTACAGCAGGATCGGTTTCATGGGGATTATTCTTATCATTCTCTTGATGCAGATCCCGGCATTCCTGGCGATTTTCAATTCGGTCATTAATTTCTTTTACGACCCACTGTATAGGCTTGTGGTCGCTTTCGCATAGAATCGCAATGGATATAGATTCAAGCAAGCCCATAACTTGGGGCGCTGATACCAACTCACTGCTCACAATTACCGGAAGCAACGTACCACGATGATTGTAATGAAATTTGGCGGGACCTCAGTGGAGGACTCCTCCGCCATTCGCAAACTCATTGAAATTGTGAATTCTGAATTAGCCAGAAAACCCATAGTCTTCGTTTCTGCCTGCGCTGGAGTGACGAACCAGCTTCTCAAGATCGCCGATCTCTCCGCCGTCGGAAAGAAAGATGAGGCAAACGATCTAATAACAACGATTCGGACAAGACACGAAAAACTTGTCGACGAGCTCATAGGTTCGGAACTTCCCAAGAACTATCTGAAGGGAAAGATATCCGTCTACGCCCACGAGTTGAAGAACCTTTCTCAGGCGATATCGATCCTAGGTGAAGTGACCGGCCGATCTCGAGACACCATTGCATCCTACGGCGAGAGACTTTCTTCGATGATCATCGCTCAGGCAATGGAAGAGTCCTCCGTGAAGTCGATGTTTGTCGACGCGAGAGAATTCATGATCACCGATGATAATTATACTAACGCAAAGCCTCTCTTCGAAGTCGTGGAGGACAGATCGAAAAAGCTCCTCCTCCCTCTCGTCCGTGACGGATACGTCGCGGTAACGCAGGGATTCATCGGCTCGAGCGAAAAAGGAATAACCACGACGATCGGGCGCGGTGGATCAGATTACTCCGCCTCAATCGTCGGTTCACTCCTTGATGCCGAGGAGATCCAGATATGGACCGATGTCGATGGCGTCCTAACGGCAGATCCATCCATAGTAAAGGGCGCGAGGCGGATAAAGAAGATGTCGTTCAACGAAGCATCCGAGCTTGCCTACTTCGGCGCCAGGGTCCTGCATCCGAAAACGATCCTTCCGGCAATAGACAAGAGCATACCGGTCTATGTTCGCAATTCCAGGAATCCTTCGTACCACGGCACACTTATCACAAAGGGCGATGGAAACGAAGAGTGCATAGCAAAATCGATAGCGTACAAGGAACGCATAACCCTGCTGAACATCGAATCGAGCCGCATGTTTCTCGCGCCGGATTTCCTTGAAGCTGTATTCACGGTCTTCAGCAAATATCGCACGATCGCGCACGCCGTCGCGACAAGCGAAGTGAGCGTCACGGTCGCGATAGAGGACACAACCCATCTCGAAGATCTGAAGAAAGACATTTCCGAGTTCGCTGAAATATCCGCGTCGGCCGGGAAGGCAATCGTTTGCATTGTTGGCGAGAACATAAGGTACAGCCCCGGCGTGGTCGGAAGGATCTTTTCGGCGTTGAAAGAGGTCAGGGTCAATATGATATCCCAGGGCGCATCCGAGATAAACGTGGGTTTCGTTGTGGACGAAAATGACATCAGCCGTACAGTCCAGATGCTACACGAGGAGCTGTTCGCCGGGGCCGGTTCACAGGGATCTTTCCACGAGATTTTCGATTGAGTCAAGGGGCACAACTCACTTTGATTAACTCAAGAAGCAAACACGATGACGGAAAAAATCAAATACGAAGGAAATCAACTTTTTGTTGAAGAAATCCCGGCAACGGATTTAGCCGAAAAGTATGGTACACCGCTTTACGTTTACAGCGGAAATCAAATCTCGAGGAATCTCAAACAGCTTCAAAAAGCCTTCAGCGTAATCCCCGGAACTCGGATTTTATACGCGCTCAAGGCAAACTCGAACCCAGAACTCCTGAAGTTAATTAGTTCGTTGGGCGCCGGCGCGGATACTGTCTCGGCCGGCGAAATATTCATAGCCCTCAAGTGCGGGTTTCCCCCATCGATGATATCGCTGGCCGGCGTCGGGAAAACTGACAAGGACATCGACTTCGCCCTATCGCGAGACATAGGTGTCATCATCGTAGAGTCTAATGAAGAGCTCAAGGTCGTGTCGGAGCGAGCCTCATCGCTTAGAAAAACCGCACACGTCTCTCTCAGGATAAATCCGGACGTCGACGCGCATACTCACCCGCACATTTCGACGGGACTGAAGGAAAATAAGTTCGGAATCAACATAGACCGCGCCGGCGAGACCGCGAAGCGCGCCGCGCATATGAAAGGTATCGAACTTGTCGGCATTCACTCACACATAGGCTCCCAGATCACGGAGCATTCTCCCTTCGAGGAAGCGGCGGAATCGATCAGGTCATTCGTCCTCAATCTTAAGAAAGAGGGTATAAAGATAACGCAGATAGATCTCGGCGGCGGTATCGGAGTCCGATACAGAAACGCGATCAAACACGAACTCCTCCCTGTCGAGAAGAAAGAGGAACCACTCATTGATTTGAACGCTCTCTCACAGATAATCAAAGAGAAGCTTTCCTTCCCCGGATGCGATATCGCCATTGAGCCGGGACGTTTCATCGTCGCGGAATCGGGTGTCCTGCTGACCCGAGTTCTCTACAAAAAGAAGTCTGCAGACAGAACTTTCATCGTGGTTGACGCCGGGATGAACGACATGATGCGGCATGCGCTTTATTCAGCCTACCACCAGATAGTCCCTGCCCGCCTCGAACAATCGGAGTTTTCCCTCGTCGATGTCGTCGGTCCGGTGTGTGAGACGACTGACGCTTTCGCCGTCCAACGGGAGCTTCCCGCGCTTAAGAGAGGGGACCTGGTCGGCATAATGACTGTCGGCGCGTACGGTTATTCCATAGCCTCAAATTACAATTCACGCCCAAAACCGGCCGAGATCCTCGTCGATAGAGACTCCGCGCGCGTTATCAGGGAGCGCGAGACTTACGAGGATTTGATTTAGAGCCGATTATTTCGTTATTTAGATTTGTTCGATATCGTCGCGAAGAAGGACAATACCGCACAAGCGCCCTAAAGAGAAACAGAAATACATCTCCCGGGAAAATGGCGAGTTTTGGATAGGCTCTTTTGATGCGTATGAGAGCCACAGGACTCAAGGAATGCGGCGGGAATACATCAGTTAACATTTGAGAGATCCCCTCATGGACTTGAGAAACGACGACGTACAACGCGTCGGAGGAGCGACCGTATTACGAAATGCTTAAGCCGGAAGAAGCTCCAGAAGATGCTTAACGCCGAGAAGAAGAGGCGGTATTCAGAATCCTTTAGGAATAAGAGATGATAATCTTCTGTTTTTCCCGGACGGCGGATTCAAAAAGGCACGCAAACTTATCGACAAACAAAAAGATGAAACCAATTTAGGATCAGCAGCAAAATGAAAGCGTACGATGTAGCAGTAGTAGGTGCAACAGGACTTGTTGGACGCAAGATGACGCAGGTTCTTGAAGAACATAATTTTCCAGTGAAGACATTAACGCCATTGGCGTCGAAAAGATCAGTGGGCAAAGAAGTTACTTTCAGGGGCGAGAAAATAGAGGTAAAGGAACTCACGCCAGACAGTTTCAAGGGAATTGAGATCGCGTTGTTTTCTGCCGGAGCGTCAGTGAGCAAAGAGTTTGCCCCGATTGCCGCGAAGGCAGGAACCGTCGTGATAGACAACAGCAGCGCGTGGAGGATGGCCCCTGAGATCCCACTCGTAGTTCCGGAGGTCAACCGTCAGGACATATTCAAGCACCACGGAATAATAGCGAACCCGAACTGTTCCACGATCCAGATGGTCGTGGTTCTGAAACCTCTCCACGACAATTACAAGATAAAGAGAGTCGTCGTGTCGACTTATCAATCTGTGACCGGAGCCGGTCAGAAGGGTGTCGATCAGCTGGACGAGGAACTGGGCAAAAAACAGGGCGAGACTCATAAGTTTCCCCACAGGATCGCTTTCAACTGTCTTCCCCACATCGATGTTTTCCGTGAAGACGGATACACAAAGGAAGAGTTCAAGATGATTTTCGAGACAACGAAAATCATGGGCGATGATTCTATAAAGGTTAGCCCGACTTGTGTGCGCGTGCCAGTATTCGGCGGACACAGCGAGAGCGTGAATGTTCAGTTTGACAAACCATACGAGCTAAAGGATGTCGTAGCCTTGCTGAGGAAGTCTCCAGGAATCATCGTTGAGGACGATCCTGCAAACAATGTTTACCCGATGCCGATCAATGCTTACGATAAGGATGAGACATTTGTAGGCCGCTTGCGGCGGGATGACACCGTTCCGAACGGGCTCAACATGTGGATCGTCTCCGACAACATAAGAAAAGGCGCTGCGACTAACGCGGTACAGATTGCCGAAGAGCTGATAAGGGGAAAGAACTAGAAGTCTTATTCCGCATTCAAGCCATGACCAGACGGCGGGAATGTTGAATTCGTGGATCGTTGGACTAGTGAACGGCGAGTGGACCATTTCTGGGCGCGCTCGCCTTTCTTTTTCCGGATATTGCGGTCCCTGCCGCAGTAGTCCACATTGAGCGCCGGCTGACCGATAATCCGAGCTCTGACCCTACGATTCAGGGTTGTTGACCAGGAATCAGTAATCGCCTTTCCTGCTATTAATCCCTACTTTACTATTCCAGCATTCCATTATTCCATGATTCTCCGCAGATTCCTTCCGACAACATTCCAAGTTCATCCGCCCCCCGCTACAATTCCAGCCTCCTCAACCTCGGCGCGAACTTCCTAACCGCTCCCACAACCAGAAGTGCTACCGTTCCTCCGAAAACGACCGATGGGACGAGCCCCAGTAGTTGCGCCGCAACTCCGGACTCGAAAGCGCCGACCTCGTTCGACGAGCCTACAAACAAACCATTGACGGAAGCTACTCGTCCGCGCATCTCGTCGGGGGTCTGCAGTTGAATAATGGTATTTCGTATCACTACGCTCACGTTGTCGAACATTCCGCTCACCATCAGTATGAAAAGCGATAGATAAAAATTCTTCGACAGCGCGAAAACAATCATCGCAAGTGCGAATCCGAATACACAGAGGAGCAAATTCCTTCCTGCGCGCTTGAAGAACGGATAGTGCGCCTGAATAACCGACATAATAACAGCGCCGACAGCGGGTGCGGCACGCAGAAGACCGAGCCCCTCAGCGCCGATATGGAGGACCTTGTCCGCAAATATCGGAAGAACCGCGACGGCGCCGCCAAAAAACACCGCGAACATATCCAGCGAAATCGCGCCAAGTATGATTTGGTCCCCGAAGACAAACTTCAACCCGCCTGAAAGACTTTTCAATATCGACTCCCGACTTTTCCGCTCCGGCACAGGCTTGCTCCTAACCATCGAGTAACAGCTCACCCCGAGGAGCGTCGAGAAAACGACCAAGGCGTAAGCCGGACCGACGCCTGAAAATCCATAAACCAATCCTCCGGTCGCGGGACCTGTAACATCCGCGAGCTGCCATGCCACGCTACTCCACGTCGAGGCATTTCCGTATAATTCGCGCGGGACCAGCTGTGCCATGAACGCGGTCTGTGAAGGCGAGAGGAAACCCCGCGCCAGCCCTGTAACGAAAATAATCGCGTAGATCGGGAACACGCCGTGAAGGCTAAGCAGCCAGTCTAGTCTGGTGGACACAAGTAGCAAAGATGAGGCACAGATGAAGTAGACCGCGCTCGCGGTGAGTATTATCCTTTTCCTGCTAACGAGATCCGCGACATGGCCGCCGAAGAGCGATATCGCGAAGAAAGGGAGCGCCTCCGATAGGCCGATAAGTCCAAGGGAGAGTGCGCTGTGCGTAATCTCATAGATCTGCCAGCCGACTATTACCGACTGCATTCTTATGCCGAATGTCATCGCGAAACGACCGGCCACAAACCATCTGAAATCCCGCGTCCGCAGGGCGGCGTACGCATCCTGATCATTCAAAGAAGCGCTCAATTCATCCGCCTGCTCACATTTTCAGATTCCAAAGCTTCGGAGACAGCGAACGCGCGGTAGCGGCGGTCGCGAAGGTGACTCCTCCGCCAATAACGACCGACGGAATAAGTCCAAGCAGCCTGGCGGCAAATCCAGATTCAAACGACCCGAGGCCGTCCGAAGCGCCTGTAAAAATCCCATTCACTGCGGACACCCGTCCGCGAAGTTCGTCCGGCGTGTGCAGCTGTATAATCGCTGTACGGAGGACGACACTGACATTATCGCATAATCCATTTGCGAAGAGCGCGCCGAGCGAAAGCAACATGTTTCTCGATAGCGCGAACACGATGATCGACACCCCGAATCCGAAAACGCTTATGATGAGGCTTCGCCCTGCCCTGTCGAGAAACGGCCGATGCGCCTGAATAATCGACATGACGATCGCTCCTACTGCCGGGGCCGCGCGGAGAATCCCAAGGCCTTCCGGGCCCGCTTGAAGGATCCTGTCGGCGAATATCGGAAGGACTGCTACAGCCCCGCCAAAAAAGACGGCAAACATGTCGAGGGTTACAGCGCTTAGTATGATTTCGTGATTGAATACAAATTTCACCCCCTCGCTCAGACTTTCCTTGATCGACAACTCCTGGTTGCGCTTTGGAAGAGGTTTATCCGAAACCATGAGGTAAGCAATAAAGGCGACTATGCTGACGATGACGACAGTGGCATACGCGCTCCCTGCGCCGGAGAAGCCGTAAATCAGACCGCCCGCGGCCGGCCCGGTAACTTCCCCCACCTGCCAAGTAAGGCTATTCCAGGTCGAGGCATTCCCGAACATTTCTCTCGGCACGAGCTGCGGCATGAGAGCAAGTATGGCGGGGGACATGAAACCTCGTGCGATTCCCGTTATGAATATCACCAGATAAATCGCGAAAGGTCCATGACTGAGAAGCACTTTCCCGAACACCGTCGAGAGTAGCAATAGCGCAATGCCTGCGAGAACATACACCAGAGTCGAGACGACGATTATCTTCTTGCGGCTGAACACATCGGCGACATGGCCGGTGAAGAGAACGATGGTAAGGAAAGGGGCAACTTCAACGAATCCGATAAGCCCTAAAGAGAGAGCGTCGTGCGTGAGCTGATAGACCTGCCATCCAACGACGACAGATTGCATTTGAAGCGCGAATGTTAGGAAGAAGTAGGCTGTTACGAAACTTCGGAAGTCTTTGACTCGCAAAGAAGCGTATGCGTCGTTTCTATCTGAAGGAGGCTCCATTAAAATTTTTAGTCAAGATAATAAGACGGTGGGAAAGAATAAAAAGGACGGAACTCTTTAAACCATGGGGATACTTCCTTTATCAAACACGATGATTTGAAAGGGCGACAATTGAGAACCATACGGCTTGCCTGGGCATGCATCGCGGTATTATCCTCGACCGCTTTCGCCCAGAGATATTCGATCAATGGGAGAATTCTCGACGAAAGCCGGGCTCCTCTCCCTGGGGTCATCGTCCGCTTGACCGACCCGGACGATAGTTCGCGTGCTTTCATAGAACCGACCAACCTTGACGGCGATTTCATCTTTAAGAATATCCCTCAGCATGATTACTTGTTCAAAGCCACAGCAGTCGGAAAGAAGACACTCGCTTTCAGGATCACTTACAAGGAAGAATTATTAGACCTTGGCTTGCTCGTCATGTCCGATGAACCGATCCCGATTCGCGGGGTAACGGTAGAGGGAAGAATTCCACCTGCCGTGCAGATTGGAGACACGACAGAGTACTCTGCCAAGTCCGTGAAAGTCAACCGCGACGCAACAATGGAAGACCTTCTTTCAAAAATGCCCGGCATGATCGTCAGCAACGGAACTGTCACCGTCGGCGGCGAGCAAGTCCAGCAGGTATTGATCGACGGCCAGCCATATTTCGGAAACGATCCGACGATCGCGCTGCGGAATATCCCCGCGTCAGCAATTGAAAAGATTCAGGTTTACGATCAGCAAAGCGATCAAGCCCGGTTCACGGGTTTCGATGACGGAAACGACACCAAGACTATAAACGTAATTACACGATGGCGCAGGAGGAGAGTGGACTTCGGCAAAATCGCGGGAGGTTACGGCGAGAACCACCGATATGACGCCTCCGGAAACATGAACCTCTTCGAAGGGAGCAGGAGACTCTCTCTAATAGGTTCATCCAACAACGTCAACCAGCAGGACTTCTCGACGCAGGATATTCTCGGCGTTATATCGACAAACAACCGCGTGTTCATGCCGGGGATGGGTCCAGGCGGTGGGAGGGGACCCGGACGCGCGGCTCCATTCGGCGCATTAGGCTCTGTGAACCCGAACAACCAGCTGGTAGGGCAGCAACAAGGAATAAACACAACAAGCATGATCGGCCTGAACGCCTCCGACAGTCTTGCCAAGGGCCTTTTCGCGCAGGGTAGCTACTTCTTCAACCAGGTTAATAATCAAAATATCCAGACCGATCACCGTCTTTACTTGCTAGGCGGAGACTCGACAAGTCTTTATGATCAGAACAGCAACGCGGCAAGCCGGAATTACAACAACAGGATTAACGCCCGAATAGATTACTGGCCTGACGAATCGAACGGCCTAATCATTCTCCCTGTTCTATACTTCCAGTCTAACAATGCGAATAATCTGGTCAACGCGACATCGACAGACTATTCCACCATATCTCAATCGTTGGCGAATACGAATGCGGCCAACAACGGATATAACCTGACGACGCATGTGATTCTCAGGCACAGGTTCGATCTGCCGGGACGCACGATATCGTTGGATTTGGGTGTCGGCGCGAATCGCAAGATCACCAACGGGAACCTGTTCAGCTCCGATGTTTACTCTACTCAGCCCTCTTCGAACTCACTCATGCAGGGAGTGAACGACAGTACCGCACAGCAGTCAGGCTATCTTTCAAACGTGGAAACTATAAGCGCCAATCTAGTTTACACCGAACCTACAGATGTCAATGCGATGATGGAGCTAACGTACAATCCGTCGTTCACGAGAAATACCGCGAGCAAAAACACATATAACTTCGATCCAATTACCGGCGGATACACCAGCCTCGATCTCCCGCTATCAAACGTATACGCGGACAACTACATAACGCAGCAGGCCGGAATCGGGTACAGGATACACGCTTACGGCATGAACCTGATGGCTAACATCGCGTATCAGTTCGCCGAACTACAGGGAAACGACTCCACGACCTCGAACATGAACATCAACAGGAAATTCGGGGCTTTGCTCCCCAGCGCGATGTTTATGTACAGGTCGTTCACGGGAAGATTCCTTCGGGTCTTTTTCAGGAGTTACACCACTGCGCCGGCCGTGACGCAACTCCAACCGGCAGTGGACAATTCAAATCCGCTTCTCCTTTCGACTGGCAATCCGAACCTCGATCAGTCAACCACATACAGGCTGATGGCGCGATACAATCTCACAAGTCCCAGACAGGCCCAGAGCATGTCGCTCTTCCTCATGGCGAATTACACTAATAACTATATCGGAAATGCATACCTGGTTCCGACACGCGATACGGTTATCTCAAACGGGATTTCTGTTCCCAAGGGAGCGCAGCTTGCCTTCCCAGTTAACCTGAACGATTATAGGAACATCAGGTCCTTCTTCAGTTACGGCTTGCCTTTCGATCTTATCAGCAGCGTGCTGAATCTCAGCGCGGGGGTCACATACACTCGCGCGCCTGGCATGCTGAACGGCATCAGCAGCGCCGCCAACACCATCGGACCAAGCGCGGGATTTGTCATAGGAAGCGACATAAGCAGGGACTTAGATTTCACTATCTCATATATGGGCAACTACAATTTCGCCGGGAACACGCTTCTACCTGGCGGGAACAACGACTACTATTCCCACACCGCGTCGCTAAAATGGTTCTGGGAATTTCCGCTCCGCATTTTCCTGGACAATCAGGTAAGCAACCTCATGACGAGCGGACTGGCTGCCGGCTACAACCAGAATATCGTTTTATGGAATATTAGTATTGGGAAGAAGTTCTTCTCAAACGGAAGTGGAGAACTTCAGCTTTCTGTCAACGATATCCTGGGCCAAAATAAGAGCGTGAATCGCATCGTTACCGATACTTACATCGACGACTCAAACAATGAGGTTCTGACAAGGTACGTCATCCTGACCTTCTCGTATACAGTAAGATAGGCGGTGATCTTCATCTGGGTTAGCTAGCGCGCGGATGGTGACCGTCCCCAGATTACTTGAGGAACTCGAAAGGTAGTGAAGCCCGTTAATATTGGAAAGGCGTGCTGAGACTCGCTTGAAATATTATGAAAATGCATGCCGAAACGACGGAACTTCATATCGGTTGAATCGGCGGCTTCGCCGGTTGGCTTCATACTCCGGGGAACAGAAACACAGATAAGGAATAAGTAGAAATGTTGTCGACCGCAATCGCTCTGTTCGCAATCGCCATTCTTGTTGGAATCATATTACTAACGCTTTTTCTTATGGACGGCAAGACGCCTCACACTTTAGCCAGGATCCACGGCGTCATCGGCATCTTAGCACTCCTGCTGGTTATAATATCGGTTGTACTTCACGGCTCGATTCCACAAATAGCCGGCATGTCTATAATAATCATCGCGGCGCTCCTCGGAGTCAGACTTTTCATTCTAGGCAGGAGGAATCAACCGTTCCCAAAATGGCTGCCAGCAATTCACGCGTTGACCGCAGCGGTCGGGTTTTTCTTGCTCCTGATATCTTTATGAAGAGTTTTCGAAAAGGCTCACTCGACACCCGGAAGTCCTTTCGCGTCCTCATCGCTCATTCCAGTCTCCCAGCCGTCGTACATTCCACCAAACTCGGCTGCGATTCGATCCATCGTCCTGCGTATTGAAAGGATCTCTCCGATTCGCGGAACGACATCCCTTGAAGCGAGACAGAGCCATTTCTTTGAACCGGCGGATTTCTCGCACTCACATGAAAAACCAAGCTCCGCAAGCTTCTTTCCGGCACCTTTCGCTCCTTTTCTGGTAGGAAAGTACAGCCAGAAAGTTGTCGGTCTTTTCCGTTTAAGATCCGCGCTGCTTTGAGACAGAAGATTCAATACTGCCTGATCAGGACCGACGGGCCTGAATTCCTTACGCGGCTTATCCGGCAATCTGCGACTCATGTTACCTCCAGATTCATCGCTAATGTCACATTTTTCCTTTGGTCGAGATGCTTCTAAATCCGGCCGGTCGTTCCGGGCGAATAGCAAAGCAATACGTTTCCTGACTTGAATTTTCTGACGTCGATCAGGTTGAGTTTCATTCTTTCATTCATTCCATCAAACATTGACGTTCCACGGCCGATAGCGACGGGATTCACCATGAATCTATACTCATCTATCAGGCCCGTACGAGCGAGGCTCGCCACGAGTTTCCCGCTGCCCAATATACCGATGTTTCCCCCATCCTCTTTCTTCATTTTAGAAATTTCCAGCTCGGCATTTTCTTTGACCAGTCTAGTGTTGTTCCATCCGGTTTTTGCCATCGTTCCGGAAAAGGCAACCTTCTCAGTCGAGTTCATCTGAGCCGCAACAATCGGATCATTCTTTATCGCGTCCGGCGTTGGCCAGAAAGATGCCATCAACTCATAAGTCAACCTTCCGAAAAGCAGCGTACTCGTCTCATTGAGCTGCTCGACGGCAAACTCGCGGAATTCATCATCCACATTATGCCAGCTTATATCATGGTTCGCTCCCTCGAAGTACCCGTCGAGGGTGATCAGATTGAACACATATAACGTCCTCATGAATTATTCCCTCCGCTGCCGCTCATGTAGTGCAATGCGACCACGCCCGAATTCAGCTTCACAGTCCCAACCAGCTTCAGATTCATCTTTGTTTTTACGTTCTCGAAGAGCGGTCGTCCTTTCCCCGCGATTACAGGGTGGACCACGAGCCAGTACTCGTCGACAAGACCATGCCTCATCAACGAGCTGGCCAGTTTTATTCCGCCGACATACAGGTTCTTCCCTTTTATTTCTTTTAGCCTGGCGACATGTTCCAGCGCGTTGCTCCTGACAAGTGTCGTATTCTTCCATTCGGCGTTCTCCAGCGTGCCGGAGAATACAATCTTGGGTATCGCGTTGAATTTGTCCGCGAAATCCAGAACGTTCTTCGAAGCTGCAGGGTCCTCGTGCGCATGAGGCCAAAAGGTTTCCATCAT
>JAJYRM010000066.1 GCA_021794075.1 Bacteroidota bacterium
GCTCGTCGCACAGCGAGCTCAGCTCTTCCAGAGCGGCAAGCGTGAAGGCAGCGGGACATCCCTGGCAAGTCAATATTTGAGAGCAACGTTACTGAAAAATTGGGATGCTTGAACGGGGGCCCGTCGCACCGCATCCCGAACAAACCGGAAGCCTGACAAGGCTACTCCGAACAGGAGACAACACATGTACCCAGTACTCAGCCACGTTAACGACGGGACTCTCCGACAGAAGGCGATTTCTGACATGATTCCTGCTTCGGCAGGAGAATCCGATCGCGTCGGTGGTTCTTCTTTTTGTAAGTATGGCGATATGATAATCGGCAGAATAGAATTTGAAATCGCGCACCGCGCCGGGGTGACTTCATTGAGCGCAGCTCTTCAACTTGGACGGGCAACTGATTCCCAACCGGCCGCCGCTTAATCCGACTCCGGTTCACTAAAACGCGCAATGAAAAAAATCATAAGCGAAGACGAACTGCCATACAAGAAAAGGGCGGGACGCACCTTCCTCGAAGTTGAGAGTGTCCGTATGAATGAAAACACCGACGGCAATTCCCGCGCCATGGGTGAGAGTAACTATTTCCGCGTCGATCGTCCGCGCGAGCCTCGTGAACAGCGGTCGGACAAACAGCTGCTTCAATCACAGAGGCTCGAAGCACTAATGACGCTTGTCGGGGGAATAGCGCATGACTTCAACAATATCCTGAATGTCATCACCGGACACATCTCCCTCATGGAAAGATGGCGAACGGATCCGGAACGGTTCAAGAGAAGCTCTGAGGCAGTCAGAAAGGCGACTGAACGAGGAGCCAACACGGCAAAACAGCTTATGACATTTGCCCGGACGGTTGATGCCGCGATGGAGCGCGTCAACGTGGCCGATGTCGTGCAGGAAATCATCGACCTTCTCAAGGAGACTTTTCCTAGAAATTTAAACTTCGAAGTGAAAATCGAAAAAGGGACACCTGCCATTCTTGCCGATTCTAACCAGATACACCAGGCTCTCCTCAATTTATGCGTTAACGCGCGAGACGCAATGCCCGGCGGAGGGACAATAAGCATCGACGTCTGCAAGTCAAGGTTCGGGGAGATGAATGATAGTCTGCGCGCCCGAGATACGGACGGCTACCTTCTGGTAACGGTTTCGGACACAGGGTCGGGCATGGAAAAAGAAATACTCGAACATATTTTCGAGCCTTTCTATACCACAAAAGGCGGGTTCGGGACCGGCCTCGGACTCGCGGTTGTCTACGGAGTAATGAAGTCGCACAACGGCTTCATCGACGTAAGGAGTACCGTAGGCAAAGGATCATCGTTCTCGCTTTACTTCCCGATCCCCTCTCCAAATTCTGGGTCCGCGTTGGAGAAAAGCGAGAATGCCGACTTACCAGCCGGCCGCGGCGAGACCATCCTCGTGATAGAAGACGAGGGAATTTTCAAAGACTTCCTGAATACCATTCTCACCGAAGGCGGATACAAAGTTATTTTCGCGTCCAATGGTCTTGACGGACTACAAACCTACAAGGTACACAAGAAAGAAATTGACCTCGTGATTCTTGACATGGATCTCCCTGAGATGAGCGGGACTGAGATTCTTGCAGGACTTAAGTTGTTGAACCCTCAGGCGAATATTATCTCAGCAAGCGGCCATCTTGAATCAGAAGTTGAGCGAGAGGCTTTGAATATCGGGGCACGGGATATCCTGGCTAAGCCTTATAAGATCGAGGACATTCTCCAGAAAATTGACCGCGCCCTTCGAACCAGGCCACTCCAACTACCGTGACTCCTCGAAACCGGTGGGTATGTGCGTTACCCCGGTTTCTAATTCGAGTCATATCTCATTTTCCTAACCGTGACGCAGGAATAGACCTCTCACCTGCTTAATGCAACCCGTATGTGAAAAACATTATCATCAGCGCCGCGCCCGCGAGAGATATATTCTTCATGAACTGAATGTGCTGCATCTGCTTCATGCCGGGATCCGAAACCTTCCAAAAGGCGTGCATCATGAATGCCGTCGGTACCAGAAACAGGAGTATAAGCAGCGCACCGTAGAAGATCATGACGTCGAAGATGAAGGAAGCGGCTCCGACTAATAACATAACTCCCGTAAGGAAAGTCATAAACTCGGCCGCCGGCACGCCGTTCGACCTGGCGTAAGCGCCCATCTGTTTGGTTTTTGTAACATGGCCTATCCCGGATTCAACGAACAGTGCCGCGTACATTAGCCTTCCTATCAGAAAAAGTATCTGCATCTTACCTCCTATCTGTTTTTGGTGCTTGGCTGTCTTTTGACTTAATCACGCAGTTGTTTCAACAAAATCCCGATCTTTGCGTTCAAATATTAATTGAGGACCTCCTTCCGCGTGCCTGTCAATTTCTCAGACCTTCTCTATTTAACTCACGTCTCAACATCAATACCATTTCAGTAGTTCCGAAGTCCAGAGGTCACTCACGATAGAAGGCATATAAGAAAAACGCCCGGCATCTGAACCGGGCGTCTACCTATATATCGCGACGGAACTATTTAGCCAGGCTCTACCTGCAAATGGTTCACGACGTTGAATGCGTCGGTCCGGAACGTTACCTGACTGCCGAGGAAACCGCGTTCTCCCGTCGAGTTGACGAACCCTTCAAGTATCACCGTTCTGTTGTTGACGATAACATGAACCGGCGGGTTGAGCTCAGTGTCGTACTGCCAGAATAACGGATTACGGTAAATGAGGTTGGCAACTCGATATCGGAGATAACCAAAGTTCATCTCAACTCGGAGCTGATTTATAATCTTTCGGACGCCTGGCACTTTCTCAGCCTGCGCCTGGTATTGTTGAACCTCCCATGGTTCGCTGACCCAACCGTGAAGCGTCACGACGCCATTGGTGACACCAACAGTGAGCCAGTCATACACGGTGTAGAAGACGTGGTTCTCGACTCGATGCAAGACATCGGCGGCCAGCGCGCTGTCCGGCACGAAAGGCCCCTTAACGGAAAGGTCGTTGACGACAGCGTAGTGTCTGTCCACCTTCTTAACGATCTTACCGACTTGTGTCCTGTCGTGCAGAGTGGGTACCGTCCCCGAAAGGATCACCGCCCTACCGGTGACATCAACCTTAATGTTGTTGTCCTTGAGGATCCCTTCTTTGGACAGCTTATACTCGACATAGATTTTCACTTTACTATCCGACTTCTTTGCCACGGCTGCGCTTACCGGGACCGGGCTAGTCGCTATCCCGACCGCGAACGCCGTTAAGAGCGCGATCAGCCGGGGTGAAATCCGATTCGTCTTCATGGTACTTCTCCTTTCCGAATCAGCCGGTGCCGTTCAATCATCGTCGAGCTCCACACCCTTTGGAGCACCGGTAATATACTAGACACAATCGGCTCCAAATCAGTTTCTCAACCGGCGCGGCAAATGCTTTGAAATGGGGGAATGAATCAAAATTAATCCTTACGGTTGAATACCATGAGGAGTGAACCAGGTGATCCGCTTCGGCAGAATTTTCAGAAGAACGCTCTTACTTCGGCCGTCATCATGTGAATCGGCGTCCCGCCCGCCTCGCTTCTTCCGGAATAGTTCGCGTTAGCCTGTATAAATGAATTTATGCGATACTGAAAACCTACCTCCCAGATGTATGTCTGGCCGGGCACGAATCCCTGCGTGAGCTGGAAAGGCATGTAAACATTCGGTTGCGCATTGCTTATCATCACCTCGTCGCGTTCAAGCCGCACCGTCATTCTTCCGCGCGTCAGAATCGAATACGCGACCTTGAGTATCTCGGTGTTCATGGACGCGGTGAGATCGGCACGCGAAGCATCAACACCCTTGGAGATTTCGAGCGTGAATGACGACTCGACATTCATGTTCGGCCGGTAGGACAGCTCCGAGGAAATGGCGTTGGAGCCTATCTGATAAGCCTGATCTGTGTAGGCTGTGAAGACATCATTCTCCTTCCAAGCGAGGTCAAGCTGCTCGTAGAAAGTATCCGACAGCTTTGTCCGAAGCCGCAGGCTTTGTTCACGCTGATAACCTCTCTGTTCAGCTATGGAGTACTGGCTCAGTGATTTATTCTGCAGGTATCTCAGGCGAAGCGAGAAGTCTCGATTATTCTGCAGCACGTAGATGTCCTGCTGGAACACCTGAGCCCCGCTGATTGTCAGGCTGTCGTTCAAAAACCTTGAGAGATGAAGAAGATATATGTCGCTCACATTCGTAGTCTGATTATTCTCATTAATCTGCCACAGCGTCACGCTCGAAAGAGAGCGCAGCACTGCGCCGACAAAATTCCCGTTACGCTTAATGAACCTATCCGGCGTAAGAGCGACCCGGACATTCGTCTTAAGATCCACAACGGGAAAAAGGGTGGTCGTCGGTCGAGTAAGGAGGATGTAATCGCCGTTGAAGTTGACCTGCTGGAAATCGGCGGGGTTGGTAAGGTCAACCTGGCCGTTATGATTCCCGTCGATCCATACATATTGTCCCTGCCCAGGCTGGACCTTCCAGAATATCTGTTCCATCCTCGCTGCACGCTGCGTCGTCACCTGGTAGAAAAGGTTGGTTTCGATACCGCGTTCAAGAGGGGAGTAATTCGCTTCCCACTTGGAGAGCACGGATTCGTTATCCGCGAAGCCAAGATTCCGGAAGCTTTCCGTATAACTCTTCTTCCTGTACGTCAGGGTGAGGCTGGAGGTGAAATCGTTCCATTCAGAGAAATTCATGCTTAGTTGGTCTGTCAACGAATTTGAAGACGGGAGCATCTCTCCTCCGATTATTCCGCTTTCGTTCCTCACGTACATCTGAGCGGAAAGGGCGACATTATAAAATTGGGCGATGGAAAGCGTCGGACCGTATTGGGTGTACCGGTACGATGTGGTCCAGAGCGAATCCGTGCCTGTAGTCGCGACGCGGCGGTCCTCAGATTCGAGCCTGAAACCGGGCGTTACTTTCCAGAATGTGTAAGCTATGTCACCCTGCTGCCTGAACCAGGATCCGAAATTGCCGAACTGATTATCCTTGCTGTCGATCTCTGTCGCCTGATAATTCACAGTCGGAAGACCAACGGAGTCGCCGCCGAAGTTGACAAAGCCCGTGTATCTTCCCGAACTGAATCCCGCGCCGCGTGTTATCCTTCCCAGATCGCCGCCGATTGAAAGCTTGATCTTTCTTATTGCGGGTGTGAGATCCAAATGAGCCTGGTTGAGAAGCTCATTCGCCGCGGTCAGAGTATCGATTCCCCACTGGCGGTTGAACTCGACGTTGTTTGTCCAGCTCATCGGCGTGAAGTTTTTGTTCTCGTATCGCGTCATCTCATTGAAGTTGATCGACCCCAGGACGGCGTCTCCGACGCGTAGTTGCTTTGGCGCGTAGTCCACCCCGAATTTCATCGCGGAACCGGTAGATGTTATTCCGGGGAGTGATGAAAGCCTGTTCGGATCGAAACTACTTGCCGCGTACTCAAGCGTCACTGCCCCATCCTTGCTGAAGCTGTATTTCGAGTGTACGTCGGCTAGCTGTTGGAACTGCGGCATCGGCAATATTACGATCGGGGCGTAATCCCCCTGGCCGACGCCGACGAAATTGAATTGTCCGAAGCCCACCGACTGATAATCTCCTTTGCCTGCCCCGACAAGAGAGAAGGATACGCTGTAAACGGCGTTCACAAGGTTTGTTGTATCGGCCGGCTGAACGAAAGCGTAGTAGTAATATTCTTTCCCACTGACCACTGTCGAGTCGAGCATATATTGCCCTTTCCCGACGCCCGTTACGGAATCTCGCCCGACGTAGGTGACTCCACTTCTTGCCGCTGCGAGCCTGTTGCTGCCGGCAGCGCTCAAAAGGGCCTTGTCGGAGTCTGCCAGCGTGACGCCGAACGCGGAGTTTGGATCGTCGCCCTCCTGGTAATAAGAGACTCCTACTTGAAGCCTGTTGTGCAGCAGCTTCGTCTCGGCCGCGCCTCCCGCGAAGGTCCTCTGAAAATTTCCGTTAGTGTATTCAAACTCCACAAATATGCGGCTGAGGCTCGTGATCAGATGTTTCGGCGTGAACGTTATTTGCGCGTTCGAGTAATCGATGGTGTAATCGTTCGTCTCGCCGCGCACCATGCGCACGCCATCAAGATAGATTTTCTCAGTTCCGGCGATCACAATTATGTTCGGACTGCCGTCGCTTCCCAACAGCTGATAAGGTCCCTCGCTTCCGTCTATCGGCGCGACCTGCTGGGTAGTGTAAGTTCCCCTGCTCACCGCGCCGCTCACCGTCACCGTCGTTTCGCCGTAGTGCGCAATGCCCATGGCGCCTTCAAGCTTCCTGTTTATGATGCCGAATTCGGTGCCGGTCTGCGAAAATTCAAAATCACCCAGCGTTCCGGATATATGCGGAGACTTGATGTTGATGAAGACTTTGTCGAACTCCTGAAGAGTACGAGTGTTTCCTTCGGGTTGGATCGGGCTCGACTGGTCGGTCAGCGCGGCGGTTACTTCGACGTCCTTGGTTAGCATGCCGTCGAGCTGCATCCTGAAGCCGGAATTGACCTGCAGATCCTGGTTCGAGCCTATTGTGAAACCTCGAACGATGCTCCCGCTCTTTTGGATGTTGCTGCCGAACATCTCCGAAGGTGTAAGAGGTGCGGCCTGCTCAATCATAGTGATGTTGCGCTTCGAGGAGGTGTCGTACTTCACGATCGTCACATGGCGGGTGTACTCGGTGGGAAGATCGAAGGGAAAATTACGGTAGAAAATGCCGATCGTGAAAACAGAATCTTCGCGCGCCCGGAAAAATGCCGAAGCCGTATCGAACTTTACGGTGCCGGTGGTATAATTGATTTTGTAATCGATGCCGGGCTTTAGGAGCACGGAGCCGCTTACGAGTCGCTCGGAATTCTGGATTATATATTTCGCGGGGAGCTGAAGAACCGTATCGGGCGAAACATGAACTACGAGGGAATCAGACGTTGACTGCGCATAAACCTCTGACGATGCTACCAGGCATACCAGAGCAAATAAGACGCACTTGGCAGTAGACATCGTGTCAATTGCGCGACGGACACCTAACTGTCGTAAGTTCCAAGCTCCAATCTGCAAGTTCCAAGTAAAGACAAAGCTCCAAAATTTAAGGCTTAATTACTTCGACGCCGGGGAGCTCTTTACAATTTTCGCGAAGGAATCCGCTTTCAGGCTCGCGCCTCCGACGAGCGCGCCGTCCACATCCGGCCGCGAAAGAAGCTCGGCGGCGTTTTCCGGCTTCACGCTTCCACCGTATTGGATGGTCAGCGACGCGGCCGCGGCTTTGCCGAACAAACCTGCGACGGTGGATCTTATGAACGCGTGTGCGTCCTGTGCCTGCTGCGGAGTGGCGTTGCGCCCCGTACCGATGGCCCATATAGGCTCGTATGCAATGACGAGCGAAGCAAGCTGCTGCACGGTCAACCCGTCGAGTGCCGCCTTGACCTGCCTCTCAAGCACCTTCTCCGTGACTCCTCCGTCCCGCTCGGCCAGCGATTCACCGACACAGAGGATGACCTTCAGGTCGGACGAGAGCGCCTTCTTGACTTTCTTCGAGACTATCTCGTCCGTCTCGCCGAAGAACTGCCGTCTCTCTGAATGCCCGACTATTACGTAGTGCACGCCGAGCGCCTTTAACATCCTACCGGATATTTCACCGGTAAACGCGCCGTCATTTTCGTAATGAAGATTCTGCGCTCCGAGCTTGAACTCACTGTCCTGAAGCAGTTCAGCGACGGCGTCGAGCGCTATGAACGGCGGACATATGATTACCTCCGCGTTCGGGTCAGTATCCTTCATCTCTTCCTGGAACGCATATACAAATTCGGATGCCTCGTCCACGTCTTTATTCATTTTCCAGTTTGCCGCAACGATAGTCTTTCTCATGTGCCCTCTCTCTTGAAAGAACAAAGTTTCAAATTCCAAGCTCCAAGGAAGCTCCAAAAACCAAAGGCAGAAAAACCGAATATCCTCATTTCTTTTTAACTCTTATCTGTTTTTCTTTTTGTTCGAAACATGGTGTTTGCCCTTTGGAGCTTGCTTGTGTCAGTTTTTTAATTTCTCAAGTTTCTGCCGCAGCAGGTCATTCAGTATCTTCGGGTTAGCCTTGCCGCGCGTCTTTTTCATTATCTCGCCGACAAAGAAGCCGAAGAGCTTCTCTTTCCCGCCGATATACTTCTGTACTTCGTCCGGATTCGATTGTAACACTTCCTCGACGACTTCTCCGATGGCTGATTCGTCCGACACCTGACGGAGGCCCTTCTTCTCAACGATCGCATCTGGGTCGTGACCCGACTGCAGCATCTCTTCAAAAACTTCCTTCGCGATCTTCGTGGAAATTGTGCCTTCGTTGATCAGGTCGATCATCCTTGAAAGCTGCGCCGGCCGGATCGAAAACTCCTTGATCCCAATGTTCCTCTCGTTCACGACGCGCAGAACATCGGTCATCAAATAGTTGCTGGCCTGCTTATACGCCTCCTTTGACTTGACCTTGAAGCTGGTCACGACCTGCTCGTAGTATTCCGCCACATCCTTTTCAGCCGTCAGGACTTCGGCGTCGTATTTCGGGAGCGAAAAATCACTCATGTACCTGTCGCGCCGTTCCATCGGCAGCTCAGGCTGAGCAGCTTTGACGCGCTCTATCCATGCATCGTCTATCACAACGGGTACGAGGTCAGGATCGGGGAAGTATCTGTAATCATTCGCCTCTTCCTTCGACCGCATGGACCTGACTTCATTGGTATCGGCGTCGTAAAGGAGCGTTTCCTGCTTCACATGGCCGCCGGACTCGATTAGAAGGTACTGCCTGTCTATCTCGACATCGATCGCTCGCTCGACATTGCGGAAGGAATTCAGGTTTTTTATCTCTACCTTGGTGCCGAGCTTCTCTTCGCCGCGCAGACGAATGGAAACGTTGGCGTCACATCTCAAGGAGCCCTCTTCCATATTGCCGTCGCAGACACCGAGATATGTCACGGTCTGCCTGATCTGTTGGAGATAGAGGTACGCTTCTTCGCCGGAGCGTATGTCGGGTTCGCTGACGATCTCAAGGAGCGGCACGCCGCAACGGTTCAGGTCGACAAAAGTTTCGGATCCCTGATCGTGAATCGACTTTCCTGCGTCCTCTTCCATGTGAATTCTGACGAGTCCGATTTTTTTCTTCGACCCGTCTTTCTTTTCTATTTCCACATGGCCCCCGACGCATATGGGCTCCTCGAATTGGGAAATCTGATATCCCTTCGGAAGATCGGGATAAAAATAATTCTTCCTGGCAAAAATCGAGTACGGAGTGATCTTGCAATGAGTGGCAAGCCCCATCTTTATCGCGAACTCGACGAGCTGTTTGTTCAAAACGGGAAGTACGCCGGGCATGCCGAGACATACGGGACATACATTCGAGTTTGGGGGATTACCGAACCTCGTCGAACATCCGCAGAATGCCTTCGTTTGCGTGAGCATCTGCGAATGCACCTCAAGTCCGATTACGGCTTCGTATTTATTCCAATCCAACTATCTAAATAAGATTTTAAATTTTGAATGTTGAATTCTCAATTAATTTGAAATTGAGAATTCCTCTTGGTCTAGTTTCTAAGCGCGGAAACCACTTTCTCAGCAGCATCCTTCAAGCCGTTCGCGACCGCGAAATCGAGTCCTGAGTTCTTCAGAAGCTCCGCCCCTTCCTTCGCGTTCGTCCCTTCGAGCCTCACGACCACCGGCAGATTGACAGAGACTCTCTTCGCGGCTTCTATAACGCCTTGAGCGACGCGGTCGCAGCGCACTATTCCGCCGAATATGTTTATGAGTATCGCCTTCACGTTCGGGTCGGAGAGTATGATCTTGAATCCGTTCGAAACGGTCTCGACATTTGCGCCGCCGCCGACATCGAGGAAGTTCGCGGGCTCGCCACCCGTAAGCTTTATGATGTCCATCGTCGCCATCGCGAGTCCGGCTCCGTTGACCATGCAGCCGACGTTGCCGTCGAGCTTGATGTAATTCAGATGCGACTTGGACGCCTCCACTTCGAGCGGGGATTCTTCATCGAGGTCTCTAAGTTCAAGAATGTCGGGATGACGAAAGAGCGCGTTGTCGTCGAAATTCATCTTCGCGTCGAGAGCCATGACGTACCCCTCGGTAGTCAGGACGAGCGGATTGATTTCGGCAAGGCTGGCGTCCGTTCCGAGATACGCGTTGTACAGCGCGGTGAGAAACCTCACGCCGTTCTTGTAAGCATCACCCTGCAGGCCGAGTCCGAACGCAAGCTTCTTCGCCTGGAAAGGCATGAGTCCGAGACCGGGGTCGACAGTCTCCTTCAGAATCTTCTCCGGCGACTCGGCGGCGACCTTCTCTATCTCGACTCCGCCTTCGGTAGATACCATGAAGACGTTCTTCGAAGTCGAACGGTCAAGCACTATTCCAGCGTAAAGTTCCTTCGCGATGTTAATGCCCTGTTCTATCAGAAGACGTTTGACAACTTTACCTTCAGGTCCGGTCTGGTGAGTAACGAGCGTCATGCCTAATATCTGCGAGGCAAGCTGCCTGACTTCGTCAAGGCTTCTGGCTACCTTTACGCCGCCGCCTTTCCCTCGTCCACCCGCGTGAATCTGGGCCTTTACTACCCAAACATTTCCGCCTATTTCCTGCGCGACCTGGACCGCTTCATCGACACTGAACGCGACCTTTCCCTTCGGGATAGCCACGTTGAATTTCTTGAGAATCTCTTTTGCCTGGTACTCGTGAATTTTCATCCTGTTTCAATCCCCGCACCACTTGAGGTACGAATTTTTCGTTTGCACACAGTGATAATCTCGAAACAATATAGGAAAGAGCCCTTTGGAACTCAAGAAACGGGGGCGTAAAGCAGATGAAGGATTTCAGATTACCTATCCGCCCTCATTTTCTCATATCACTCGGCCAGATACGGATACTATCTTGCCAGCACGAGTTTTTTCGTCTGAGCGAAAGTTCCTGCCAGTAGACGGTAAAAGTAGACACCGCTCGGCAAATCACCGGCATCAATTTTCACCGAGTGGCTGCCCGGAGACTCGATCGCCTTCACAAGGACTCTCACTTCCCTACCGAGCACATCGTAGAGAGCTAGAGTGACCCTGCAAACTTCTGCTAGCCGGTATTGGATAGTAGTTGTTGGATTGAACGGGTTCGGATAGTTCTGTTCCAAGACAAAAGCAGTTGGAGCAGTCGGTCCGGGTCTCGCTATGCCCGTCAGTCCTCCGTTCGAAGTATATAGGATTGTTCCTGAATCGCCGACGACAAAACCATGTCTTTCGTCGACAAAGGAAATGGCTCGCAAATCTGGCAGCGGCATCATAGAGTATCCTGGAGCAAGTGATACCCATGAGTCACCACCGTCAGTCGATTTGATAATCGCCCCCCTTTGGCCGCACGCATAAATCAAGCTGTTAGAAGGAGCCGAGACACCGTACAACGGGCCGCTACCTGGAACGCCCGATAAGATTTCCCACCCTGAAGTGTCGGAAGAAGACGTCCGTAATATCAAAGGCGAAGTCCAGAAGTCGCCTCCAGCACCGACGATGAAGCCATGACCTCCGCCGTAACAAAACCCTCCTTCGAAAGCCTCAACTCCAAGCCCTTGTAATTGAGGAAGTACATTCTCACTCCATGGCGTCGGTGGAAATTCGGTCTTAGAACATATCGATTTAGCCGTGAGTGCGTATACCGTTATTATTCCTACGGTCGGCCCATAGTATGTAAACACGGACCTTACCGGCCACTCACTTATCTTTTCGGAAGACCAAGTTTTTCCACTGTCAAGCGAATGAAAAATCCAGCCGGAGTCGGCACCGACATAGATATTTGCGGGGGTTATGTGCAGGGCGGAGTAGAGGCGATTAGTATTGTTCGTGATATTACGGCACCAGCCAGCTCTATCGCCCCCTCTGATTGTGAAGACCGTACCATTATCTCCGACCGCAACGCCGTTCTCAGAGTCGTAGAAAGCCATTCCGTTCCACGGCATCACGTACGAGAGAGGAGCGGTTAGATCAAACCATGTTGCTCCGGCATCTGTCGTTCTAAGGATGGATCTCCCGCGGCTGACGGCATACGCAGATTCAAGGTCGACCATCACCACATCGGTAATAGCAGCGTCTACGCCGCTTTTCTGTCGATGCCATTGACCAAGGACTTCCGCGTCCCAGGCAACTATGGCGGCAATAACGGTCAGAGCCAGTAACATTGTTCTCATAAATCCTCCTTGTCCTGTGTTGCTTAGACAATACCGCGACGGTTTATGAAGAAATGGTGCTAACTGGGAGATTTAATTAACCGGAATGCCCTTCAACTTCACTATGGCATAACTTAATAAGGGAAACACCTAATGACAAGTGCACCGAATGGTAAGCGTATCAATTTGCGGTTGGTGGTTTTGGTAAATTTAGAGAGTTTTTGATCCAATCGCGAGAGTGTAATTTGACGTTGCACAACTCGATTGGAGCGAAGCCGTTTCTATATCTCCTTTTCCTTTTGCAGTCAGTGAAGGGTTTGAAGCGAAGGTAGTTCCTGATCAAGTTGAGATAGTTGAAAGCTGTGGAGAAGGTCTGGAAGGCTTCGATGGTTTTAAGCCTCCTCTGAAGTTGTCTGTTGAAGTTCTCGGCCATGATGTTGGTCTTGGGTATACGTTGATTAATCGTGTAGGTAGTGAGCGCTTCCAGATTATCAGTGAGGAAAGAGACGACCTTCGGGTACTTGGTCCTATATCGTTTTCTTATGACCTTGAATTTCTCAGTGAGTTTTGAGCCGGCCTTCTCTTTGAACATCTCGCGAATATCGGAGAGAAGTTTTTCCTTCGCCAAAAATTCTTCCTCGAGCACGGCCAAGTCTGACTTCATGCGTTGAAGTGTCTCACGAGTGGAATCGTAATATACCTTCTTGTCTTCCAAGCTGGCGGAGAGATCGGTATACTTCTTTTTGAAGCGGAGGTAGTCCTGTCGGGTCTTCTGATAATCAATCTGGCGTTTGACGATCTCCAAAGCGTGCCAGGTGCACTTCTGGTGCAAAATCTGGCCGCCAAACACGTTTTTCACGGCGTTGTCCAGCATCGGATCCAGATCTGTGGTTATAGCCCGGACCCGGTAACCCAGGTGATCAACCAGATACCGGAAGAAGTTATCGTAAGCTTGCTGGTTCGGTTCGGCAATCAGCTGCAGGTGAACGGGATCCCCCGTAGTGTCCACGGCCACCAGGCATAGATATCTTTTCCCACGGACCCTGATGTACTTATCATCCACCGCGATGTATCCCTCCCACTTCGGGTTGAACTCGCGGCATATCTCGATGCTTGTCTTGCTTAGCCTGGCTACTTCGTTGACCATCCTGCACAGATAGATCGGAGATATATTCAGCGCGTATTTTTCCCTCAGCCGCTTCGACATCACTCGGTAGCTCATCCTTTCTTCGACGTGCATCCTTACCAGTTCAGACTTGAAATCGAAACCATACTTCTGACCTTTATCGGCTCGGAGGCTGAACACTCCGCTGCAATCCTTGCATCGGTACTTCTGTACTTCTCTATTGCTATGACCGTTCATGCTTCCCGGTCTTATCGATCTCTTTCCGTACAGAATCGTCTTAAGACTACCACACTTCGGGCATCTCATCCTGCGTCTTCTTCTCGGTCCTTTCTCCAACAAAGTCTCCATTATCCAGTTCGTGAACCCGATAATCTCGACATCTTTAATTATTACAGCAACTTACGCCATTTTCACCAACCGAGTTTCGATACGCCTACCGCTTTAATCCTTTGATTTTCCTACAAGTAAGGGTTATATTTTCAACTTGGAACAAAAGAAGCCGCTCAAATGAGACTAACTCCGATCCAAATTCGAAAACAGGAATTCGCGAGGAAGGTTCGCGGATTCGACATCGAAGAGGTGCAGGCCTTCTTGACGACCGCTGCCACCGATTTCGAAGAACTTCTGAGGGAAAATATGGAACTCAGGGCGGAAAAGACCGCCCTTATGCAGGAGTTGCAGAACTACAAAAAACTAGAGGATTCACTCCGCTCCCTGGTCAGCCAGGCGGAAAAAGCGGCCACTGAATCCACTGAGTCGCTCAAAAAGACGGCCGAGATCGTCAAACGAGAGGCTCAGTTGTCTGCAGACCAGCTCCTCAGCGAAGCGAGACAGGAGATGGTCAGGGCCAAGGCTAAACTCGCCGAGGTTAAGAACCTTAGGGAGACGATCGTCAAGACAATTCGTACTATTCTAACCGCACAACTCGACATGCTCAGCTCACTCGAGAACGAGCTTCTCAAGGAGGAACTTTCTGCCGATGTGCTCGATATAAAGTCTATCATCGAATCGATTGAGAAGCCCAAGGCTGAAGAAAAATGAGCGAGTTAAGAAAGAAAATCGAAGATTCTATCAACTTCATCAGGACCAAGGTGAAGTCTCAACCGTCGCTTGGAATAATTCTAGGCACGGGGCTGGGGGCCTTGGCCGATGATATCAAAGACAAGGTTGTCCTGGATTACGGAGACATACCTCATTTCCCGCTCTCCACGGTGGAGTCTCACCACGGCAAGCTGATTTTCGGGAAGCTTGGCGGGAAAGATATAGTGGCGATGCAGGGACGTTTCCATTTCTATGAAGGCTACTCGATGGAGCAGATCACCCACCCGGTCAGGGTGATGAAGTTCCTTGGCGCGAAAACGCTAATAGTCTCCAACGCCGCCGGCGGGCTCAATCCGAATTTTCGGAAGGGAGACATCATGATCATAGTGGATCATATAAATCTTCTCGGCGGCAATCCGCTCATCGGTCCGAATGACGAGAGTATCGGTCCTCGTTTTCCCGATATGAGCGAGCCATACAGCAAAGAGCTAATAGATATCGCAATGAAGGCGGCTATTGAAAACGGCATTCGCGTGGAACGCGGCGTGTTCGCAGCTATGACTGGACCGAGCCTTGAGACTCGCGCCGAGTACAGGTTCCTCCGCATGATCGGAGCCGACGCCGTCGGCATGTCTACCGTGCCTGAGGACATTGTCGCTGTACATATGGAAATGAAGGTCTGCGGCTTCTCTGTGATCACAGACGAGTGCTTTCCCGACGCGCTTGTCCCGGCGCAGGTCGAGGATATCATCCACGTCGCCAACGGCGCGCAGCCGAAATTGACGAGGCTGATGAAGGCGGTCATAGAGAAGATTTGATCGCGGGTTTGATGCGTTAGGTTTGCCGGAGCGTAACAATGATGGAAGGTTTTCAAGGTTTCGGAAAGACGCTTGTAATTATCGGCGTGATCTTAGTTGTCGTTGGCGTTCTTTTTATGGTTTCGGAGAAGCTTAATTTCCCACTCTTCGGAAAGCTTCCCGGTGACATTCATATAAAGGGAAAGAATTTTCAGGTATATTTCCCGATCGCGACGAGCATCATCCTTTCGGTGCTCCTGACGCTGATCCTCTACGTGATCTCGTACTTCTCAAAGAAGTAGGGAAACGGCCAGGTCTGAGGAAGTCCACTCTCGGGGGGACGCAGTCGGACGGTATTGGAAATACAGAATATTGGAATAATGGATTCATAGCGTGACAAAATTCAAAGAAATAAACGACAAGCTGAAATATTCAGACCTCGAACATGAGGTGCTGGAATTCTGGAAGCAGAACAAAATCTTCCAGAAAAGCGTGAGCGAGCGAGCGGGTAAACCGAACTTTACATTTTACGAAGGCCCGCCAACCGCCAACGGGCGGCCTGGCATACACCACGTCATGGCGCGGGCGCTCAAAGATCTTGTCTGCCGGTACAAAACAATGCGCGGGTTCCAGGTCAACCGGAAAGCGGGCTGGGACACTCACGGCCTGCCGGTAGAGATAGAGGTGGAGAAAAAGCTCGGCATAAAGCACAAAGATGAAATCGTCGACTACGGGGTCGAGAAGTTCAACGCGCTTTGCAGGAAGTCAGTCTTCGAGTACAAGGACGATTGGGAGCTCATGACGGACCGCATGGGGTACTGGGTCGACCTTCGCGACGCTTATATAACATGCGAGAACTCCTACATCGAGTCAGTCTGGTGGGCGTTGAAGAAATTTTTCGATGCGGGACTGATATATAAAGGCTATAAAAGTCAGCCTTATTGTCCGCGCTGCGAGACATCGCTTTCATCTCACGAAGTCGCGCTTGGCTACCAGGACGTCAAGGACACGACCGTTTACGTTAAACTGAAGGTCAAGGAAGAGGAAAATACTTTCTTCCTCGTGTGGACGACTACGCCGTGGACGCTTCCTTCCAACGTGGCGATCGCTATCAACAAAGATGAGACTTATGTCAAGGTTGAGAACAAGGGACAGTTCCTCATACTGGCGCGTGCCAGGACTGAGATCCTCGACGGAGATTACTCGATCATTTCAGAGTTCAAGGGAAGCGAGCTTCTCGGCAGGGAATACGAAAGGCTTTTTGATTACAAACCGGTGACGAAGAAAGGATTCTACGCCGCGCACGGCGACTTCGTCACGATGGAAGACGGCACGGGCATAGTTCACATCGCGCCCGCATTCGGCGAGGATGATTACCAGCTGGGAAGGGCGAACGACCTCCCGTTCCTGCAGCTCGTTGACAAGAGCGGAAACATGACTCCTGAGGTGACAGACTTCGCGGGGAAGTTCGTGAAGGAAGCCGATCCGGAGATAGTTGAAAACTTGAAGCGCCGCGGCCTCCTCTACAAGAAGGAGACGATTACGCACAGCTATCCCCATTGCTGGCGCTGCAAGACTCCGCTTCTTTACTACGCCCGCGCGTCGTGGTACATAGAGACCACTAAGTTTGCCGGAAAGATGGTCGAACTTAACAAGAAGATAAACTGGGTGCCGCCGGAGGTGGGAGTAGGAAGGTTCGGCAACTGGCTCGAGGAAAACAAGGATTGGGCCCTGTCGCGCGACCGCTTCTGGGGAACGCCGCTCAATATATGGGTCTGCGGTAACGAAAAGTGTGGCCATACGAAGTCCATCGGCAGCGTCGAGGAACTACGCAAGTTCGGCAGGAATGTGCCGGATAACATCGACCTCCACAAACCCTTCGTCGACGAGGTGGTCCTCAAATGCGAGAAGTGCGGCGGAGAGATGAGACGGACCCCCGAACTCATAGACGTCTGGTTCGATTCAGGCTCGATGCCGTTTGCCCAATACCATTATCCTTTCGAAAATAGGGAATGGTTCGAGAGCCACTTCCCGGCCGATTACATATCGGAAGGCATCGACCAGACGCGCGGCTGGTTTTACTCGATGCACGCGATCGCGACTTTCCTGTTCGATAGTCCTGCCTACAAGACCGTCATCAGTCACGAGCTGATTCTTGACAAGGACGGCCAGAAGATGTCGAAGTCGAAGGGGAATGTCGTCGACCCATTCAAGGTCGTATCCGAGTACGGCGCGGATGCCGTTCGCTGGTATTTGATTTCTACCAGTCCGCCATACAAGGCGAAACTTTTCGACGAGAGCGGCCTTGTGGAGACACAGAGGAAGTTTTTCAGCACGCTCCTCAACACTTACGCTTTCTTCACGCTTTACGCCAACATAGATGGGTTTACCTACTCGGAGCCGAGAATTCCAGTTGAAGAGCGGCTCGAGATCGACCGCTGGATAATTTCGGTGCTGAACACTCTCGTGAAAGACTACGCCACCTGGATGGATGCCTACGACGTGACCAGGGCGGCCAGGGCTGTCTCGGATTTCACCATCGATCAGCTTTCGAACTGGTACGTCCGCAGGAGCAGGCGCAGGTTCTGGAAAGGGGAAATGGCGAAGGACAAGCTTTCCGCTTACCAGACGCTTTACGAATGCCTGGTTACCGTCGCGAAGCTGATGTCGCCTTTCGCGCCGTTCCTTTCGGAGGAGCTTTACAGAAATCTCAACGGCCTTACGAAGCTCGAACCGTTTGAGTCTGTCCATCTTTCCCTCTATCCTGAAGCGAACGAGAGGGAGATAGACTCGCAGCTCGAGGAGAAGATGGCGCTCGCGGAAAAGATAGTCTACCTTGCGCGGGCGATGAGGGCGAAATCGGGAATAAAGGTTCGCCAGCCGCTGAGGAGGATAATCGTCCCGGTATCTTCGAATCACATGCGCGAAACTATTTCGCAGATGGAAAGCGTTATTACCGACGAGCTCAACGTGAAGTCGGTAATGTACGTGGACGACGACTCGGAATTCGTTAACAAAGGGGCGAAGCCGAACTTTAAGTCTATCGGCCCTAAGTTTGGCAAGGACGTGAAGACCGTCGCCGAGCTCATCAAGTCTCTGGATTCCAAACAGATCAGGCAGCTTGAAAAAGCGGGATCGACGGACCTTCGGACCGATTCGAAGGCGTTCCACGTTGTCCTCGAAGATGTTGAGATATTCAGCCAGGAGTTGTCCGGCTGGCTCATCGAGTCGGACGGGGCGCTTACCGTAGCGCTTGACACCGAACTCGACGATGGACTTGTGCGTGAAGGAGTCGCGCGCGAGTTCGTGAACAGGATTCAGAACCTGAGAAAAAATGCCGGCTTCGAGGTTACCGACAGAATAAAGGTTTTTGTGGAGTGCCCCGGGGAATTTATCGATGCCGTGACTGGGCTATCCGATTACATCAAATCTGAGACACTCGCGGTAGAACTTACAGCGGCTAAGAACCTCGATATGTCCGAACACCCTGACGGGTATTCCGAAGACGTCGAGTTAGACAAGAAAACATTCAGGATTTTAGTAAGCAGAGTCCCGAAAGCCAACCGGGAATAAGCAGAGGAGTTTTAAGATGGCAAAAAAAGTATCGAAGACAACAAAGACGACAAAGAGCAAAGTTGTAAAGAAATCAGCCCCCAAAGCGAAGCCGTCGACTCGTGCCGCGAAAGTGGCTCCTAAGCCCGCGGTCAAGGCGGCGCCCGCCAAAAAGGGGTACACGAAATCGGAGCTCGATCATTTCCGCGTAATCATTCTCGAAAAGAGAAAGCAGATAATCGAAGAGCTCGAGCTTATTCACGAGACGCTAAGCGACAGTACGGGCGGCGATTCCTCGGAGGAGAGTTCGCCTTATTCGCTTCACATGGAACAGGGAACCGACACCATGGAGAAGGAAAAAAACTATCTCCTCGCGGCAAGGCAGAGAAAATTCCTGCAATATCTCGACGATGCGATAAAGAGAATCGACCGCGGCGTTTATGGCTTCTGCCAGGATTGCGGAAAACTCATCGACAAGGCAAGACTTGAAGCTGTCCCTCACGCCCAGCTTTGCATTTCCTGCAAGCTGAAGAGAGGGCAATAGTTTGAAGGTACTGTTCGTAACCCTGTTCGTCGTAATTGCGGATCAGGTTACAAAGCTTCTCATAAGAGGGGTTCAGATCCCCGCACTCGGGATAAACATACATGGAATGCCTTTGTATTCCAGCATTCCGGTCATAGGCAACTTCCTGCGCTTCACATACATCGAAAACCCCGGGATGGCGTTCGGGATAGACTTCGGTTGGAAGTCTTTCTTTGCTATCTTCTCGATTTTCGCCAGCATGGCGATATTCATTTATCTGTACAAGGTACGCAACGAGAGCAAGCCTGTCCGATTCTCGCTCGCCCTTATCCTCGGCGGTGCCATTGGAAACCTGATCGATCGGGTTTTCTACGGACCGCTCTTTGACGGGACTCCTCTCTTTCACGGACGTGTAGTTGACTTCATAGATTTCAAATTCTTCGATATACATCTTTTCGGGTACAACTTTTCGAGATTTCCTGTCTTCAATATCGCCGACGCTTCCGTGACGGTCGGAGTTGTAATGCTCCTAATATTCCACGGTCGGAGACTTCATGAAAACGAGACCCAGCCCGCGGCGAATGTACAGACCGGTGACAACCTGGTCTCCACAGACCCGGAAGCCAATCCTCGTGAGCCGGACGGTTCCACAAAAGGTTGATCCGTCTGCCACACAAGAACAGGTGACAGATTGAAGGTCCTTTACGCCACACTCGCGGTTGTGATCGCGGACCAAACGACAAAGCTTCTTGTTCGCGGGGTACAGATACCGTTTCTCGGTATTGATATTTCGGGCATGCAACTTTACTCCACCCACAAAATACTGGGGAACCTGATCGGTCTGACTTACGTCAGGAATCCAGGAACGGCGTTCGGGCTTGGCCCCGACTACACGAAGTACTTCGCCGTATTCTCCCTTATCGCGAGCATCGTAATATTCATTTACATGTTCAGGCTACGTGAGCAGGGGCTCGGTATCAGGCTTTCTTTTGCGCTTATCCTCGGCGGCGCGATCGGAAACATGATAGATCGCGTCTTCTTCGGTCCGATATTCGACGGCACGGCTCTCTTCAGCGGGCGAGTCGTAGATTTCATCGAAATGGATCTGTTCCATCTTCCATTCGTTTTCAATATTGCAGACGCTTCCGTGACGGTGGGTGTCATAATGCTTATCTTTTTCCAGAGAAGGTTGATCTTAAAGCAGCCAGATTTGAAAATTGCAGGCGGGGGGATGGAACTACACGGGCAAAAAGCGCGGAGGGGGGACGACAGTGATGGGAACGGCCAGGCCGTCTGATAAGCGATTATCGGTCCGCTCCGAGCTGGGATTCAAGCTGATCGAACTAGTGGTAACCGCCGGGCAGAAAAAGGAACGCATCGACAAGTTTTTGGCCGCGCAGCTCGAAAATTCCAGCCGGGCCAAAATTCAGAAGTATATCGACGACGAATGCGTTCTCGTCAACGGCGAGCCGGTCCGCGCCAGCTATAAGATCCTTCCCGACGACCGCATCTCAGTCAGCATACCTACGACAGCTCCCCCTGACAAGGCCGTCCCCGAGGATATACCGCTCAATGTGGTTTATGAGGATGAGCACCTCATCGTAGTCAATAAGCCCGCAGGCATGGTTACACACCCCGGGCACGGCAACTGGACCGGCACGCTTGCAAACGCGCTCCTTTTCCACTGCAACAAGCTCTCGACCATCAACGATCCGTACGTGCGGCCTGGAATAGTTCACCGGCTCGATAAGGATACCAGCGGTCTCATAGTTTCCGCTAAGGACGACGTCACCCACGCTTCGCTCGCGAGACAGTTTTTTGATCACACCATTGATCGTGAATACTGGGCAATAGTTTGGGGCAGGCTCCCTGCAGGTCGGGGTCTGATCGAGGCCGACCTCGGCAGGAGCAAGAGCGACAGGAAGAAATTCGCGGTGGTGGAAGAGGGAAAGTTCGCGGCGACTGAATATGAAGTCCTCGAAGTGTACAGTTATCTTTCGCTCGTGCGGCTGAAGCTTCACACGGGAAGGACCCACCAGATCAGGGTACACCTCTCTCACATCGGGCATCCGGTATTCGGCGATCCGACCTATCACGGACGACGGCTGAACTACGGCGAGCCGACACCGAAGATGAGGCAGGATGTGACCGACCTGTTGAAAATAATGAACCGCCAGGCGCTCCACGCGAAGACGCTCGGATTCGTGCATCCGGTAACGAAAGCTCATCTTCATTTCGATTCTGAACTCCCCGAGGATTTCGAAGAGGTTTTGACCCGGATCCGCAAGTGACCCACAAAATGTGACCGTCTATCTGGCAAACGAGTGACGTGCATATGACGGTCACCATCAGGTCGAAGATCATCGCTCAGTACGCGCCTCTCTCCTCTAATGGTGCGGGTATATGTGCTTGCAATTCTCGCATCGTCCCGTTATCATCATCAAAAGTAGACAAGTGTGCACCGTAGCAGATCCCCGGCGATGTACAAACGGATACGGTTTGCCGGCGATCGGCGAAGAACCTTGAGGAGAGCATGAAATGAGATATCTATTGTTGCTGGTTTTTGCCGCGATCACCATGGCGGGATGCAAGAGCCCGACGCAGCCCGGAGCGAGCGTGGAGGACGAGATCAACGCCGCGCGCCCAATACAAAGCGTGACTGTCTACCATGCGCCCGGTTCCTCGGTCACTGTCTTCCAAGCAGTATCCCTTTCCAACACCACGGGTAGCCCGACAGCAGTACCCCTTAAGAGCGCTTACGCTACCAACGGCTTTCTCATCGTTGAGGACAACATTGGGACTGTTTACACATTCAGCCTCTCGACGACAGTCGAAGCCGTTGTTGTAGGCCATAGTGTTACGCTGTATTATTGACGAGAAGGTGACCGCCACTCGGGGGCATGCCCGGGAAGTGAGTAGATGACGGTCACCGTCAGGTCGAAGATCATCGCTCAGTACGCGCCTCTCTCCTCTAATGGTGCGGGTATATGTGCTTGCAATTCTCGCATCGTCCCGTTATCATCATCGAAAGTAGACAAGTGTGCACCGTAGCAGATCCCCGGCGATGTACAAACGGATACGGTTTGCCGGCGATCGGCGAAGAACCTTGAGGAGAGCATGAAATGAGATATCTATTGTTGCTGGTTTTTGCCGCGATCACCGTGGCGGGATGCAAGAGCCCGACGCAGCCCGGAGCGAGCGTGGAGGACGAGATCAACGCCGCGCGCCCAATACAAAGCGTGACTGTCTACCAGGCGCCCGGTTCTTCGGTCACTGTCTTCCAAGCAGTATCCCTTTCCAACACCACGGCGGGCCCGACAGGAGTATACTTTAAGAGCGCTTACGCTACCAACGGCTTTCTCATCGTTGAGGACAACATTGGGACTGTTTACACATTCAGCCTCTCGACGACAGTCGAAGCCGTTGTTGTAGGCCATAGTGTTACGCTGTATTATTGACGAGAAGTCAGCGTAACCGGCTGAGTTCACGCTCGGTAGGTGACTGTAATGATATTGGAGCGAAAATGCGACTCACCTTTGGATATCCGCCTTTCCTGACGGCGTTATTCAGGATGTGTGCCGCAATTGTGAAGGGCGCTGGCTGGCAAACCAATTCGTGCGGAATGTCTTGACATCCTCGCCATTGTGGGATAGATTCAAAAAAAATGTGTAATCGTGAAAAGCGGGAATTGTTTGGAAGAAAGCCGCTAAATTCCGATCCGCTCCCAGACAACAATCCACTTCTCATTTGTCGTGTTACCGCTGAATTGATCCCTTGAATTAGAGACGGCGACGGCATGTAGCCTGATCGGAAATCGACTTCTGGATAGACCATAGGCGGCCGCAGGGATGGAAAAATCATTCCGGTTGCTCGAAACCTTGAGGAGATGCTCATGAGGATTCTAATTTGGTTTCAGACGACTTTGGGGCTAATAATCTTAACCGCTTCTGTCGTGTTCGCGCAGTTGTCCAGGACAAGCTTTGCCGACAGTGTCGGAGTGGACGCCATGATTACCCATGGAGATAACATATTTGTTGCTGGCGGCGGAGGTGGATCTGTACCGTTACCATTGGGCACCGAACCGGCGGCTATCGGTCGCAATACGGCTTCCTCCAGTTTGCAATCCCGCCGTCCCGGTGTCGGGAGCATTTCGTCGGGAGATAGTCTTGGCACTGGTGTTTATATGTCAACTGACAGCGGAGCTATCTGGTCGCCGGCGGGGCTTCAAGGCAGCATCATTTTCACGATGGCCGTGGTAGGAAAATATGTCTTCGCCGCCGACCGGTATGGGAGGATCTTCCGCACTTCAGACAGCGGGGCGGTCTGGGATTCGGTCGGGAGCTTAGGAGGCCGCTGGCTCCAATCGCTGAACGTCGATTCGGTCGCGCCGGGCGAAGCGCTTGTCTTCTATGCCGCTGGCGGAGCGCTATATGTGTCAAAAGACACGGGGATAACCTGGACAGAGCTCGAAGCGAGCTTTCCCGGTGCGGGAGGAGGAGTTACTTGCCTCGCTTCACAAGGTCCCGATGTCTTCGCCGGAACGTGGTACGGTGCGGGACCGATCGTTTCCGGCGATTTTAGCGGCGTGTTCAGATCGACCGACTATGGCGCTAACTGGACCCCAATCGATACGACTTTGAGTCCTGATTGCATTGCGGTTAAAGGGAGCCTGTTACTCGTCGGAAGTTCTCGCGGCGGTGTGGCTGTCTCCGCGAACAGTGGAGCCACCTGGTCCGAAGCAGGTCAAAACTTGGAGTTCTTTTCTATACGATTCATCGGGAATAATATCCTGGCAGG
>JAJYRM010000067.1 GCA_021794075.1 Bacteroidota bacterium
GACCAGGAAACCGGCGGGGTCATCACGCCAAAGGACGTGGAGCATTATCACGCAGAGATGAAGAGACCAATCAGCGTGGATTACCGCGGTTACGAAGTTCTGAGCATGCCGCCGTCCAGTTCAGGCGGAGTATGCCTCTCAGAAGAGCTTAATATCCTTTCCAATTTCGACCTGTCAAAATATGGTTACGGCGCATCGCAGAGCCTGCATTATGAGATCGAGGCTATGAGGCGGTCGTTCGCGGATAGGGACAAATATCTCGGCGATGTCGACTTCGTGTCAGTTCCGCTGAAAAGACTTCTGTCTAAAGCTTACGCCGATAGTCTAGCGCGGGAGATAGATCCTTTCAGCGCTACTCCTAGTATTGACATCTACCCGGATCTGATTCATCCGCCGCATGAGGGGACGCATACTACTCACTATTCCGTCATCGATGGCGAAGGAAACGCAGTGAGTGTTACCACGACGTTAAACAGTTACTTCGGCTCGATGGTCGTGGTGAATGGCGCGGGATTTTTCCTGAACAATGAAATGGACGACTTCAGCGCGAAACCTGGCACTCCGAATCAGTTCGGCGCGATCGGCGGCTACGCTAATTCTATAGAGGCCGGAAAAAGGATGTTGAGCTCGATGACCCCGACGATCGTTCTAAGAGATGGAAAGCCATTTCTCATCCTTGGGTCGCCAGGTGGTACGACAATCATAAATGCCGTCTTGCAGGTAATCCTAAACGTCATTGATTACCATATGCCTCTCGCCAGCGCCGTCGAGGCTGGAAGGATTCAGATGCAATGGGTGCCGGACGTCGTTTATTACGAACCGGACGCGCTTGTATATGACGTCAAAAAGAGTCTTATTTCACGAGGCTACCGACTTGAACCGCGCGAATATATTGGAGAGGTAGAAACAATACTCGTGACGCCTTATGGCTACGAGGGGGTTGCCGACCCGCGCGGACCGGGCGATGCGGAAGGGTACTGAAAAACGAAGGTGGAGATATAAGACAATTCCGGTGGAACTACCTGCAGTAGTCTTACCAGTTTGCGGTGAAGGACAATTCCATTGGGGCACCGTAATGGTCACATTTCTTTCTTGTCCATATCATCAAATGTGCGATCACGCGGATGCTTAAGCGATTAATCACGACGCTAATGAAGAACTTTGAACTCTATTGGTAGCGTGGGAGAAGTGCAGCCTCGCGCCAGATATCGCGTATGGAATTGGCGATAAATAGTGATGCAGCGAACTGAGAAAGGGCAATCTTCCATTTACTTCGTAAAAACGTTCTTGGCGATAACACGCGGGTAATTGGCATGGGAAAAAGGCTTGGAGGTGTGGCGGGCCTATGAGTGGGTATTGATTGGCAGACTGACTAGTAGTATACTTGAACTGCTTAGTTCATAAATTAGAACAGTTGGTAGCATGGGATCGAGAAAAGAAAGGGAAACTGAATTTCGTCGGAAGGCGATTGTCGATGCCGCCAGGGAAGTGTTTTCCGAAAATGGCTACGACGGTACGACAATTGACAGCGTTGCTGCGAAGTCAGAATTTGCGAAGGCGACGCTTTATAAATTCTTCCGCACGAAAGAAGAACTCTACATGAGCGTCGTTGAGGATGTGTTTATTGAGATCAACGACATTGCTGAGGCGGCAATGCGCGAGAACATTCCGGTAAGGGAAAAGTTCGGCTTGTTTGTCAGAAGGCTTATAACTCATTTTTCGGAGCATGCCGATTTTTTCCGCCTCCTGATGAGGGAAGTTGGGAGGGTAAACATGGGAGGTTGGAGGGGAAGTCCTCACGCTCTCATACATGAGAAGCTGAATGAAATACTTGCCAGCGAGTTGGAACGCGGAATCAAACTCAAGCAGGTTAGAAAGATAGATACTCTTCGTTCTGCGCAGGTATTCAATCATATGGTCTATGCGTATCACATGAACAACCTTTTCCACGAGCACGATGAAAATATGAAAAATGACGCAGTGGATTTTCTTGTCACCGTATTCTTTGATGGGATCGGAATGGGAGATGGAAGAAAATGAAAAAGAAATACGTCGTCTTTGGATCGCTCGCGGGGCTACTCGTGCTGTTCGCGCTCTATCGCTCATTCTTCGTACATCCGAAGGTCAATGTCAGCAGGGTGCAACGCGGCAACCTGTTGACGGTAATATACGCCACAGGTAACGTGAATGCCGACTCAACCGCTACTTTGCGCTCTGAGGCGGGCGGGATCGTTACGTATGTCGGCACGCATGAGGGAATGCGCGTGCGACGCGGCGAAGTGCTCCTTAGGACCGACGACAGCGACGACCTACTAAGAGTTGAGCAGGCAGAGACGAATCTCCAGTCCGCCCAAGTAGACCTGCAGGATAAGCTCCGGAACCTGCAACGCAACGAGGCTCTTTATAAAAGCCGCAGCGTCACGCATAAGGATCTCGACGATGCGAAGACCGCCGCCGACCTCGCTGAGATCTCAATGCGCCAAAGTAAGATTGCTCTCGACATAGCTAAGGAACAGTTGTCGAAAACCACCGTGGCGGCTCCCTTTTCAGGTGTAATAATATCTTCCGCCGCGAAGCTTGGCGATTACCTATTGCCTAACGGAGTTTGTTTCCAGATGATTTCGCCCAGCTCGATATTGGTTGACGCCGAAGTTGACGAGCAGGACTTCGCGAACGTGCGAAACGGAGAAAGGTGCGCGGTCGCCTTCGACGCTTACGGGGACAGGAAGTTCGACGGGTATGTTTATAGGATTGTGCCCAAGACAAACGAGTCAACGAAGACTTCAAAGGTATTCATAAGGCTGCTCGATCCGCCTACAAATCTCAATGTCGGAATGACCGCGACTGTGAACATAGTGGCGAACGAACTTCGCGACGTCCTCCTTGTGCCGCGAACTGCCGTCGTGCAGTTGCCGGAATCAAACGTGGTCTATGCGGTTGGAGGAGGAAAAGTCAAAACTCTCAGAGTTAGTCTCGGGGCTACTGACGGAAAGCTTACTGAAATACTGGGCGGCAATATTCGCCCGGGAATGGAAATTATTTCGGAGCCTGGTCCAGACATCAAGAACGGCATGAGCGTGCAAGTGGCGAACTGATGGTCGACAGGATCAAATTCATACTCGATATTGCGTTTCGGCATCTAACAGGAAAGAAACGCCAGACCGGACTCGTTGTCGCGGGTGTGGCGGTTGGGTCGATGGTGATGATACTGACTTTCGGCCTGGCCGAGGGTATCATCACCGAGATAGAAGAGAAGATCATCGACATATCTCCGCTGATCACTGTTAAGGGAGAAAAGGTACAAGTAAAACAAAGACTTCTTTTCGAGTCTCCGAAGAATTCTCCAGATCACTATGAGATTGTTTCGCGGATAATTCCCGACGACAAAAAGGAAGTGAAACCCTATACCGAGGTCGTATCGCTGGTTGAAAAACTTCCTGGAGTAAACGCAGTCTCGCCTTTCGTAGCTACACGTGGAGTGCTCCGCTATTCCACTTTGACGCGTCCTTGCTTTGTGAAGGGGGTAATCCCGGCGCGGGAAGCGCTCATTGGAAAGCTAAAGAAGAACGTGGTGACGGGAAGCCTCGATGAGTTGGCTTACACAAAGAACGGAATTCTACTGGGCGATGGTCTTGCGCGGAAGATTAAAGCTAGCTATCATGACCTCATCAACTTTACCGGACAAAATGGTAAGGTATATAATTTGGTCGTAGTTGGCACGTTCGCGAGCGGGTTCGGTGCAGTGGACGACAACGATGCTTTCATTAATCTTCACCTGGCACAAATTATAAACGGTTTTCCGGAAAACGCAGTCTCAGCCGTTGGGATACATACGACTTCACCAACGATAGTCAACAGCCTCGCGGTGGAGATAAGCCGTCTTACGGGATATAAAACCGAAACCTGGGAAGAAGCGAACGCCAATCTCCTGTCACTATTCCAGAGAAACAACAACATTACCTTCTTCCTTGTCATCTTTGTCTTCGTTGTCGCAGGATTCGGAATAGCCAACGTCCTTATCACCATCGTCCTTCAGAAACAGCGCGACATTGCTGTCCTGAAATCTTTCGGGGTTAGCATACGATCGCTCGAGATGGTCTTCCTCGCAGAAGGAATGGTGCTTGGAATTACGGGCGCTTTGATCGGCTGCATCGCGGGTCACTATCTTACCAACCTCATTTCAGCGCTACCGATCTCGTACGGCCCGAGCGCCGTGGTGAGGGGGAAGCACATAGTCACAGTTCAGAAGCCGATGTATTTCTTCGTCACCTCCTTCTTTGCCATCCTCGTTAGCGCAATATCGGCATACGGACCGGCCCGGCGCGCCGCGCGTCTAAAACCGGTTGATATCCTAAGGGCGTGATTATGATCATCAACCGCCATCTTGTGACGATCGCTTTCAGGCAACTCCAAAATCGGAGGCGTCAAACGTTTCTGACGCTTCTGGGCATCAGCGTGGGAGTGATGGTTCTTATCACGGCAGTCTCTCTGATGGATGGCCTGCTGCAGAGTTTCATACAAAAGATTGTTGACATAGCGCCGCATGTAATAGTCTCAGGGGAGAGGGTAAAGTCTCCGGTTCCTGACCAGCTGATAGTTTCAGGTAATGGCAACCACGTCGTTTTCGTTAAGAAGGTTAACCGAGAAAGACAGGATGTTATCAAGAACTATCCAAGGATGGAAAGCCTTATCAAAAGCGATTCTCTCGTCCAGGTAGTTACGCCATTGGTCTCAATGGATGTAATCGGTATGTTTGGGACGATTTCACAGCCGGTACAACTCTTTGGGATTGTCCCTTTCACAGAAAACGAAATTGAGAAGTTTTCCAACAGCATGGTGAGCGGAAAATTCGACGCGCTCGGCAGGACTCCCGATGGTATCATGCTTGGTACGACTGTCGCGAAGGACTTCACGGCGCGTGTGGGCGACAGGATGCGTATAGTCTCGCAGTCAGGTGTGATCTACAGCGTGAGAGTTGTCGGCATATTTAAGACCGGCATCAACGATATCGACGACAACAGCTATGTCAACTTGAGGCTTGGACAAATCATCGGCGGATTCTCGCCCGACGAGGCAAGCGACCTATACATAAGGGTGAACGATCTGCCGAAAGATGGCCTGGTAGCTAGTACGATTGAGAGGGAGACTAATTATAAGGCGATAACATGGGAACAGAAGGCTGCGAGCGTGGTAGCGTTGTTCAAGATGATATCTGGCATAGTGTACTTTCTTGTCTTCTTCGTCATAATGGTTGCTGGATTCGGCGTAGCGAATGTGCTCATCACAAACGTGCTTGAGAAATCGAGAGATATCGCCATACTGAAATCGCTGGGATTCAAGAGGAGCGAGATTACGCTCATATATCTAACTCAGGGGTTGATCGTGGCGATCATCGGAGCGGCGATCGGTTGTGTCCTCGGTTTCCTTCTGATAGAGATAATGTCGTCCATTCCGATGGCATCGTCGAGTCAAAGCTTCGTGAGTTCGAGTCACCTTATGATGGGGAAGAACCCGATGTACTTCGTTTGGGCTTCGCTATTTGCCGTCGTTGTCAGCCTGGTGGCCGCGGTAGGTCCTTCACGAAACGCAGCAAAAGTTAATCCCGTTGAAATCCTCCGTGGTGAAAGATGAATGATGAAGCGATCATAAGACTCGAACATGTCAGGAAACAGCTGACGATGAAAAATGGCGGCGAGGAAATAGTTAGCGTGATACTCCCGGATATAAGTTTCGACATTAAACGGGGAGACTTTGCCGCTATAACGGGCCCGAGCGGTTCCGGCAAGACGTCCTTGTTATACCTGATGGGTGGGCTCGACAAGCCGACCTCCGGAAGCGTCTTTCTCGACGATCAGGAAATAAGCGCGCTCAGCGAGGAGGAACTAGCAAGCATGAGGAATCAGAAGCTCGGCTTCGTATACCAATTCCATTTTCTCCTCCCAGAGTTCAATGCGCTTGAAAACGTGATGATGCCGATGCTTGCGCGAGGAAGATTTTCAACAAGTGAGGCAAGGAGTCGCGCCAGCGAACTTCTATCACGACTGGGACTCTCCGAAAAACTCCACAACAAGCCCAACCAGCTCTCGGGCGGTCAGCAACAGCGAGTGGCCATAGCCAGAGCGTTAGCGAACAATCCAAGCGTTCTCCTGGCCGACGAACCGACGGGCAACCTGGATTCAAGGAGCGCGGAAACCATATATAAACTTTTCTCGGAGCTTAACAGGGAAACTGGACAAACAATTGTCGTGGTTACGCATGACGAGCATTTTGCATCAGAGACGAAACGAATTTTAAACATCCTCGACGGGCAGCTGAACAGCGACAAGAGACTTGAGTAAATGAAACTGCCGAATACCTGGCGGGAATCATTAAAGGGAGAATAGACTATGAAGCGTAGTGACCTTTTTGTGCTTGCAGTGTTTTTAACATTTCCATTAACAGGTGTGATGGCTCAGATGCAATCGTCCGATAAAAAGGAACCTGTCACGGTCCAACACGTGGATCTACAACGCTACCTCGGCACCTGGTACGAAATTGCGAAAATCCCGAATTTTTTCCAGAAGAACTGCGCAAGAAATACCACCGCGACATATCGCTTGGAGAAAAACGGTGAGATAGAGGTGATAAACCGTTGTGTCGGAAATGATGGGAAGGTGAATGTCGCGAAGGGGATTGCCAAAGTGGTCGATCCTGAATCTAACGCCAAACTCAAAGTGAGCTTCGTGAGTATACTCGGCATTCACCTCTTCTGGGGAAACTACTGGATTCTCGGTCTGGATAAGAATTATAAATATGCCGTGGTAGGAGAACCTTCGCGTAAGTATGGCTGGATTCTTAGCCGCACCCCGGCGTTAACACCATCAGAAAGGTCCGCAGTCGATGAGATCCTCCTGAAACAAGGATACAATCCCTCGGAGTTTGTCCAGACAGAGCAGACTGCCGATACCCTTCAGTCGGCAGGGAAGTAGCGGAGCGCGAGCATGACAACCATGGATTTGCCTAAAGGTGCCAAATGGCGTATCTCGCTCGCGTCACGAGGAAATGGGTACTATCTGCTCATTCCCGATCGGCCCGACAATGCGCAGTAGTTTGCCGTTAGCAACCAGGTGCTATCTGTGCACCGAGCATAAGTTGAAAATGCCTCGGACATTAACCAATAGGGACCTTGTGGCCCTGAAGTGGCGCTGTCGCAATCCAAGTTGAACCACGCTCCGGCGATAGCCGACCTTGAGATAGCGAGAGTTAACCTTGAGAATGCAACGGGCCAATTCTGAATCCAATGCAACTCTCGTTTTCCGGACACTGGTATACCAAGATATAAAAAGTTAAATTCCTCGGCACAAATCGCTACAGAAACGCTAGAGTACCATTACCAACCTGACTCGAACTGAAGGAGAAATTTCAGAATGCACCGCACGATCAGAAGCACAATTTTATTTCTACTTATTTTCGGTATCGCTATTGGTGCCGAAGCGCGTGTCTCGCAGGAAAAAAAATATGACGCGCGCGTGTTATGGAAAGAGATCTCGCCATATTTTACGCCGCCGGCTCAATACAAAGGTAAGTTTGGTGATTATCGGTCGCCGCTGAAATTCTATGACGGAAAAATTGTAAAAAGCGCCGAGCAATGGCAGGCCAGGAGGAAAGAGATCTATGATCGATGGATGGGTATGATGGGGAAATGGCCCCCCTTCCTGAAGAATCAAAAATTCAAAGTGATTGCTACGAAGCAAAGGCATGGCTTCACTCAGTACACGGTTACTTTTGACTGGCTCCCTAATCAAAGAACACAGGGATATCTACTGGTTCCGCCAGGTAAGGGAAAGAAGCCAGCTGTGATTGTGGTTTTTTACACCCCTGAAACGGCTATAAAGACGTATGATAAGAAACACAGAAACTTCGCGTATCAGCTCGCGCAGAGGGGATTCGTGACTCTCTCGCTCGGTACGACGGCAACTACGAAGGCGGGAACTTATTCGCTGTATTATCCTGACAGGGCTCATTCTACCATTCAACCTCTTTCGGTCTTGGCGTACGCCGCGTCAAATGCGTGGTACGCGCTGGCGAATGACGCTCACGTCGACCGATCCCGCATCGGCATAATGGGGTTCTCTTACGGTGGAAAGTGGGCGATGTTCGCTTCCAGTCTCTTTCAAAAATTCGCGTGTGCCGTATGGGTCGATCCCGGCCTGGTCTTTTCAGATAGCCATCCTCCGCTCATCAATTATTGGGAGCCGTGGTACCTTGGATACTATCCGCCACCGTGGCACGACACTTGGCGCGATAAAGGCATGGTCCCCGGGGCGAAAGGTCTTTATCCTAAGCTGATCAAAGGCGGATACGACCTTCAGGAAATTGAAGCACTGATGGCCCCAAGACCGTTTCTTGTCTCGGGTGGCTTGGCCGACGGCCCCAACCGCTGGACGGTTCTGAACAACATAATAGCGGTCGATAGTCTCCTAGGATATAAAGATAGAGTGGCGCTGACGGGACGCCCCACACATATTCCTACAATAGAATCGAACGAGGTAGTTCACCGCTTTTTCGAATACTTCCTCATGTGTAAGGGAACACTGCAAGCTAGAACTCAGTAACAGTAAAGTGTGAGGAAGGTCCGGTGACGCAGAAGAAAAGCTCTCTATGCGCTCGGACCTTTTCTCTTTCCTTCTCACGCGTTCTGGCACCTACCCGTTTCGGCAAGATCAAATCTCATGGTTGGGTAAGTCACTACCTGGTGGGACTTACATCCACCTTCTCCCGCAAAAAGAAAACGATGAGCTGGTAACATTCCCTTAGTTTGAGGTTCCAGTGAGTGAATCAGGTATCGGCTCGGTGGAAGAGCACCCAATTAGCGTTGGAGCTCTTGAAAATTACTCTCGGACTCTTTAACCTATCCATACTGACTCAGCTCTGCGTCGGTTGCGTTATACTTACGGCATGGAACGAAAGAATGACAGTTCACAAGCACGATAAGTCCATACCTCGCGGTTCATGCTTGCGATTACTCCCATCGGGTTTTATGTCATTCATAGGATAAACTTGCATCACGTACCATCTTACCAATGGAGAATAAAATGTCAAAGCACAGTATACTTTACCTCGCTTCGGTCTTGCTCGGAGTCGCGATGTCTCTACCCGCTCTGGCGATGGCCGCGCCTCGAGCACGCGTCAGCGGAGGAAATTACGACCTTGTCCAGTACGTAAATCCTTTCAGCGGCACGGCAAAAGACGGGGACGAATTCCCCGGCGCCACCATGCCATTCGGCATGATTCAGTGGAGCCCGGATACCGGTCCGCACAGAAGGCTCGGCGGATACAACTACGCCGACTCGATCATATACGGCTTCAGTGTCGATCACCTAAGTGGCGCCGGATGCTACTACGGAGGCGACTTTGCCTTCTCGCCTCTTCTTGGGACAGGTGAAATAGTGACACCGGTTAAACGGACAGCGTTCCCCGAGCCGTTCTCACATTCAAATGAGACCGCCCATCCAGGTTACTATGCGGTGAAGCTCAATAACGGTATCACCGTGCAGCTGACCGCGACCACAAGGACAGGTTTTGGCCGATTCATATTTCCAGATCATGGTACACCAACAATTGCCATAAATGCCGGCAGCAACATTTTGAACAACTTCAGAAAATTCACGTTGGAATCATCAGTCACAATTGATCCGGCCGCACGATCGATAAGCGGCGCGGCAACTGGCGGTCATTTCTGCGGTACTCTGTATGACACCCGAACCATTTATTTCTACGCGGTATTCAACCGTCCTTTCGCGAGTTACGGGACATGGGGCGATTCGAAGCTCATGAAGAACGATATCAACGGAGAAGGGCATAACTCCGGCGCATATGTAACATTTAACGCCGCAAAGGGACACACCGTACTCGCTAAGGTTGGTATATCTTACGTAAGCGTGGCCAACGCCAGGCAGAACCTTGAAGCTGAGAACGCAGTATCGCGGTTCTCGTCAAGAGCTTTCGATATTGCTGTCCGCACGGCTGGCCGGATATGGAATTCCTGGCTCCGCAGGGTCACGGTCTCCGGTGGCACACTCGCGGATAAAAGAACGTTCTATTCGATGGTCTACCACACTTTGCTCGGTCCCACGATTTGCTCAGATGTAAACGGACAGTATCCAGGAAGTGACGGCAAGGTTCACACCATGCCGCACGGTCATTTGATGTACTCAGACTTTTCTGGCTGGGATATTTATCGCAGCGAGGCCCAATGGCTCGCCATGATAGCGCCCAGGCATTCCGGTGACATGGCACAATCGCTCCTCCTTGATTACGAGCAGGGCGGGACTTTCCCTAGATGGCCGGTTCCGAACATGGACAGCGGTGTCATGATGGGTGACCCGGCGGCAGCTATAATTGCCGACTACTATGCGTTTGGCGCTCGGAACTTCGAAGTTGAGAAAGCTTTCAACGGCCTTATGAGGGCGGCGACAGATACTTCGGTCTACGCTCCGCTCAGCCACACTTACGAGCGCGATGCTCTGGGGGACTACCTCAAGCTCGGTTATGTTCCTGAGAATCAAAAAGGCGGTTATGGTAATGTCTCCATGACACTCGAGTACGGCGCGGCTGACTTTGCTTTGTCCAGGATGGCGAAGTCGTTGGGCCATTCCGCTGATGCGGCTCTCTTGCTTAAGCACTCTCAGAAGTGGCAAAACTTGTACAACCCTGAGACCGGTTTTATCCAGATGAAGCGGCGCGATGGTTCATGGGCGCCCGATTTTTCGGATTCTGTCCTTTCTTACGATCACGACCAGGCTTACGTCGAAGGCACAGCTTCACAGTATTTGTGGGCGGTGCCCTGGAACGAAAAGGGTCTCGCGGAAAAGATGGGCGGAATTAAGATTGCCGCGAAGCGACTCGACAAGTTCTTTACGAGATTAAATGCCGGCACAAATTCTATCTATTGCTATCTTGGCAATGAGCCTTGTCTCGAGACTCCATGGATTTACGACTTCTTCGGCATGCCTTACAAGACTCAGGATGTTGTCCGCCGCGCCATGACAAAGCTTTATTCTTACAAGCCGCTTGGGTATCCCGGTAATGATGATCTCGGCGAAATGTCGTCATGGTATGTGTTTAGCGCACTAGGCATGTATCCCGAGCTTCCAGGCTCAGATATTTTCGTGCTTGGAAGCCCGCTCTTCCGGAAGGCTGTACTTCATCTGCACGGAGGAAACGTCACGATCATCGGCAGAGGCGCTGGCGAGAACGCGCCGTATGTACACTCGTTGACTTTAAACGGTAAGAAGTGGAACAAGACATGGTTCAGGTTCACTGAGATTGCCCATGGCGGAAGTCTGGTCTTCAATGTTGGCGCCACTCCGGACACACATTGGGCGAGTGCGCCAGCAGATGTCGCACCGTCTTACCGGTAAGAGGATAATGAGCTGAAAACTACGTCAGGCTCAGTAAAAAGGTTAGTTTGTAGAAAAGATGACGCGCGAGGTCGTTTACAAGAAACGGCTTCGCGCGTTTCACAAGGAGCAGGAGCTAAATGAAAATCAGATTCGGAATTTCAGCCATTCTTACAATTCTCACGGTCGTGTCGCTCAGTACAAATTTATACGCGACAAGTTCAGGTTTCGAAATATTGAGACATGGTCTATTCCTGCACACGTTCTTGACAGGCATCGGCCCGACTGACCCTGTCATGCAGAGTATAATAGATGGCAAGGAGGTAAATGCGCATCCAGGTATGGTCGTCGGCTTTCAAAACGGCAAGAGCGAAGCATGGACTGAATACTCGCCTGACTCCGCTGGGTGGTTCAGCGGAGAGTATCTGCACAGCGGCTACGGACTCTTCACAATAAACTCTCCGGACAACCGTATAGCCTTGCTGGAAGGCAACGGCAACGATCTTGTTTATGTCAACGGGGTGCCGAGGCAGGGAAATAAATATTCTTACACGGATGTCTGGCCTGCATGGTCCCCACATTTCGACTACTCGATAATTCCAATCCGTCTTCATAAGGGAAAGAACCAGCTTCTCTTCGTTTGTTACAGAAGCATACTTAAAGCAAGACTTAAGTATATCCGTCCCGAAGTTCTTTTCAATACAAAGCGGCTCACTCTTCCCGACTTGCTGGTGGGTGTCCATTCAGATTACTACGCCGGCGTCACGCTGATCAATGCCACGGACAAACCTCTGCGGAACGCTTACATCAAAGCTTATGACAGCGACGGCTATTCCGCGGTTACAAGAGTCCCGCTTATTCAACCAATGAGCATTAGGAAAGTCGCTTTCAAACTCGTCGGACCCGCTCCTTCTTCGACGGGTGAGGTGAAGATAAAGCTCGCGCTTTTCAGCGGCAACCCTGAATCATCAAAGGAGATCGCATCTTCTGAAATATCGGTAAAGGTAGTTCCGCCTAATGCGACCCACAACGTTACCTTCATAAGCACCATAGATGGAAGCGTTCAATACTACGCGATCGTCCCGCCGCGCGGGCCGCAGAACGGCAGGAAGAAGGCGCTATTTCTCTCGCTCCACGGGGCAGGTGTGATCGCGACGAACATGGCCAATTCTTATTACCCAAAAACTTGGGGATATATTGTTTGTCCGACGAATGGCGGACCGTATGGGTATGACTGGGAAGACTGGGGTAGGCTTAACGCTCTACAGGTGCTACACATTGCCGAGTCTACACTCAACATCGATCCGGACAGAGTCTACCTCACCGGCCACTCGATGGGAGGGCATGGTACGTGGATAATAGGCGCTCAGTATCCTGACAAGTTTGGCGCGATAGGTGCCAGCGCAGGATGGATCGATTGGTGGTCGTATGTATTCAATAATGAGATCCCGACAACGCCGATGGCGCGTATGCTGATCAGGTCGTCCAATCCCGTAAACACATATTCCCTGATAACTAATTACAAGCAGCTTGGAGTCTATTTCATCCAGGGAAGCAAAGATGACAACGTGCCCATTACGGAATCTCTGGACATGAGAGATTCACTGAGCAAGTTTGATAAGGATTTCAGGTTCCACGAGCAGCCAGGGGTCGGGCATTGGTGGACATTGAACGACGAGGCGGGCGCAGATTGCGTCGATTGGCCTCCTCTGTTTGATTACTTTGCAAGGCACGCCAGATCCGGAGAGGCAAGGATCAAGGATATAGATTTCACGACAGCCAATCCGGGTGTGTCTGCGAAAGATTACTGGGTGACAGTCTATTCTCAGAAAAAGATTCTTGACCAGAGCAATGTCGTCATTAGGTTCAACCCATCGAGAAACAAGTTCTCCGGAACTACGATGAACGTCAGGGTATTGGCGTTTGACTTAAAGGTCACAGACAGGTCGAAGCCGCTGACAATTGATCTTGATGGTACGCGTCTTACAAATATTAAGGCGCCGGCGGGCGCACGTAGATTGTGGCTCGAGAATAAGAAAGGTGAATGGGCGGTAACTACAAAGCCGGGACCCTTCGACAAAGGACCCCTAAGGTATGGGACATTCAAAGATGCTTTCCGCCATGACGTGATTTTCGTTTACGGAACTCACGGAACGAAAGAAGAGAACAGGTGGGCATTCGACAAGGCAAGATTTGACGCCGAGTTCTTGTGGTACCAGGGCGGTGGGTCAATAGAAATCGTTTCGGACAAGGAATTTAATCCCAAGATTGGTCCAAACAGGAACGTGGTCCTTTATGGTAACGAACAGACCAACTCCGCGTGGAACGAAGTCCTGGCAAATTCTCCCGTAACTGTCTCAGAAGGGGGGATCACTTTCGGAAATCAAGCGATGAAAGGGAAAGATTATTCTTGTTTCATGGTACGGCCGAGAAAAGGGAGCGATGTCGCGAGTGTCGGCATTGTTTCCGGTACGGGGCTGGAGGGCATGCGGCAGACATACATTGTCCCCTATCTCCAGCCATGGTTTTCGCTGCCAGACGTTATGATAATGAACGCGGGAGTATTCGCGCGCGATAAGGACGGACTCAATCAGGACGGCTTCTTAGGTCAAAAGAACGGTGGCTGGATTGGTATCGGAGGAACTCAGGGAGTGAAGCTGGCGGGATTCTTCGGTCTCAATTGGTCACTGAAAGATGGCGAATTCGTTAAACAGTAATTGAATGCCGTGCCTGGTCTCGATTGCCCGGCACGGCATTTTTCTCTTCAATGCTATGAAGAGGTCGGCTCCATTTCAAAATGGGACGTTGGAGTATATCCTTCTCGCAAGATGAAACTTTTCTAGGGTGTGATGAATGTGTCGTTCTCCCAGGTAACTCCAAGAGCGGAACCAATAGCAGGGCAAGTTGGTTGTTTCTTGTTGATGAAGACTTTGTGGGGCTATTAGCCAGAGTATAGTGAATGCAAAGGGTGTTCGTGTCTCAATCAAAAGCATTCGTCGCATAAAAAACAACCAGGAGAATTAAATGAGAGTTGCATCAGAACAAAAAGAAGCGAAATCTGGGCGCAGGAGTTTTTTGACAAAGGCAGTCGCACTCCTTGCCGGGACGACACTGTTCGGCGGACTCTTTCGATCCTCTGCAGTGGCAGCCACAAATGGTGCCTCGCCGGCGAATGGAGGACTAAAACAAGTAGACTTCGCCAATCCGGCCATTGGTCAAATATTGATGTTTGCCGGAAACTATGCCCCAACTGGCTGGGCCTTCTGCGACGGGAGCCTCATGTCTATTCCTCAGTATTCAGCGCTGTTCAGCGTTCTCGGAACGACCTACGGCGGTGATGGGATAAGCAACTTTGCCCTCCCCGATCTTCGAGGGAGAGTTCCGCTGGGGTTCGGGGCGGCTGCCGGCATGCCCGCTTACAATCTGGGACAATCGGGAGGCGAAACAGCCCACAAATTGACGGTCAGCGAAATGCCTGCTCATAGCCACGCCGCTAACGCCGACACTTCCAATGGCACCTCCGACAGTCCTGTTGGCAATGTTCCCGCCGTCAACAGTGAGGGGATCATGCATTATGGCTCAACCGTCAACGGACAAATGAACACCGCCGCCATCGGATCAACGGGCGGAGGGCAGCCGCATAATATCATGCAGCCCTACCTGGCTATAAATTTCATAATCTCGCTTCAGGGCGTTTTCCCCGCGCGATCTTGAGGGGACGTCAAATGACTAGATTGCCAAAACTGTATCTTCTGATAATGATAGTCTTCTTCACTTCTGACGCGTTCGCTCAAAGGATCATCTGGACGAGCAACGGAGGCGGGAGATTGGATAGCTCGTTCACGACCGGGGTGGCTTTCGGCGCCTCTGATACGGGACTCGTGACCCCATATGGAGTGGCCGTGGATAGGGACAGTGGTCGTGTCTACTGGACCGACGTCACGACCAATCAGATCTGGCGCTCTGATCTAAATGGCGCCAATAAATCACCCGTCCTCATCCACCCTGATTCATTGCTCGAATTACCGAGGGGGATTGCCATCGACGAAATCAACCGTAGAATGTATTGGGTTGAAAACGGAAGCAAGAAGATAAGGAGCGCTAACCTTGATGGGTCCGATCCCCGTGACGTGCTTGATTCCAATTTGAGCGCGCCGACCGGGATAGCAGTCAACGCAGCCGATGGCCGGATTTACTGGACCGACAACGGGGGCAAGGAAAAGAGAATCGGGATGTGCGGTCTGGACGGATCCGCGCCGACCATAATAGACTCCACCACACTTTTCGTTTCTGGGATAACTGTGGACACTATCGATTCGAAAATCTTTTGGACCGAGTACGGTTCAAGCAACCGGATAATGTCCGCTGATCTGAACGGATCCGGTGCAACCGTGATTGACACATTGACATCGGAGGCCCCGCGAGGGATCGCCGTTGATCCCTACACGGCCAAATTGTATTGGACGGATTATCTGTCGAATCAAATTCAAAGTTCAAATCTCGACGGAACAGGGATAGACACTCTTTACACGCATCTTAATAATCCACTTTCCATCGCGCTAGTCTTTCCAAATAAAGTGACGGCGGTAACCGCCGCGCCCGAGCAGCCAAGTACATTTAGTCTGTCGCAAAACTATCCAAACCCTTTCAACCCCTCGACGCAAATTGTAATCAATCTTAACCACGCTGGTGTAATGAGCCTCACTGTTTACAACGTACTTGGACAGCTTGTAGATGTAGTCGCCCAGGGATATAAGCCAGCGGGGAAACACCTCTATAACGTCGATATGGACAGGTTAGCCAGTGGCGTATACTTCTATACCCTTCGCGAGGGATCGAATTCAATTACACGAAAGATGCTCCTCCTCAAATAGTTTCGAGTCATGTCTGCGACATCTGACTGCTACGCTGTGGCTGCATTCTTAGGTCGTTGTTGTGTGCACTCAAGCGATGGTCGCGTTATTTCTGGTTGTTCAATCTATCTCATCGACCAATGTCCTTCCGTATGAAGGGAGCCATCCTGATCGTAAGAGAGACGGTCGGGATAATATTGTTTGCGATTCATAGAATGGTAGCGGTTATATTTTTCTGTGGAAGGAATAGCGCCAGATTCACCGTGCGCTTTGACATGGAACATTGCGATGCCTGGGGTTATGCCGCCAGATAAGGGCGGCGGCCTTCGTGGAGGTCGCGATTACTGCTGAAGTAAACCTGTTGCAGTTCAACGATTGAGTACGATTTGAAAGGTAGAACGAACATGCGAGAAGGTTCCGCATCTCAAGCGGTTGCGCTCGGCCTCTTGGCCCTCTCTTTATTGTCAGTGGTTCAAGTTCCATCCGCGAATGCGCAATTTATTAACGGAGCCGACGTGAGCTGGTTGCCGCAGATGGAGGCCGCAGGCTATGTTTTCAAAAACCGTTACGGGGTCCAAATGAATTGTTTGGACGTACTTAAAGAGGAGGGGATCGACGCGATCCGAATAAGAGCGTGGGTCGATCCGATAGGCGGTTACTGCGGCACGAAATACGTCACGAAACTGGCTCGAGAAGCAGACAGCTTGGGTTTCAATGTGCTGATAGATTTTCATTGCAGCGACACATGGGCCGATCCAGGACACCAGACCATACCGGCGGCATGGTCAGACGATTCGCTCCCTCAATTGCTGACGCAGATGTACAATTATATCTACGGTGTTATGGACACATTGAAATCTGTTGGCGTAGTTCCCAAATGGGTACAGGTCGGAAATGAAACCGATAACGGAATGTTGTGGCCGCTGGGAGAAGCATCGACACACATGGGCAACTTTGCCGAGATGATCGACACAGGTTACGCCGCCATCAAGGCTGTCGACAGCACGACGCAGGTGATAGTTCACCTTTCACAAGGGAACAACGATGCTTTGTACAGGCGGTTATTCGACGGGCTGAGGAGTTATGGCGCGAGGTGGGATATAATCGGAATGTCAGTATATCCGGCCTGGGTTAATTTACCCTGGGATGAGGATGACAGCCTCGCCCAAATAACAATGAAGGACATGATTGCCAGGTACCATACGAAGGTAATGGTGGTCGAGGCGGGCTATATTTACGACCAGCCGGTACGGGCTAATCACTTTTTGCTGGATCTCATAGCAAAAACTAAGGCTGCCGGTGGTTTAGGCGTGTTTTATTGGGAACCCGAATGCTATAACTGGCAGAATTACCAGCTTGGCGCCTGGGACCCGCGGTCAGGAGAGCCGACGGTGGCGATGGACGCTTTCCTTGGCACCGAGGCTACAGCCGTTGACAAATCGCCGAGTGTTCCAGGTTACAGTTTCAGCGTTTATCCTAACCCGTTCAATCCGAGCACAACTATCAGCTACAGCTTACCATTACCCGCGAGGGTATCCATTACTATCTATAACGTACGTGGAGAGGAAGTGCGACAACTTATTAACGGTTATGAGCTCAGTGGGAGTCACACCGTAACCTGGTCGCCGCGTAATGTTTCAAGCGGGGTGTACTTCTGTCGCATAACGGCCGGGGGCCGCGTAGCTACGGTGAAAATGCTTTTACTTAAATGAGTTTATGACGACCAGCGCCATGCGTGCCTGATTGTTGCCCGCATACCTTGATGATGTTCCACGGGCGCTCTACCTTCTACGAAATTCAGGGTGACAAATGCGATACGCGGCTGTCGGGCTCTTCATCCTTGCCGTGACGAATTCCATTCACGCTCAAGGTGAGTTTCTCAAAGAGGGACAAAGTGGTTATGACGGGGAGGCGGGATATGCTTATGGAAGAGAGATCGTCGGAGAAGGCGTTTCGTTCGGATAATCTAGCAAAGGTAAAGTAAATGCACTCTTTTCCGCGTCGCATGCGAACCTCGTCGATCCGTTTCCTTTCTTTTTCTACCCACGAAACGCGCGAATGAGTGGGACATCATTCTCAGCGATGATAGCGGCCCACGTCATCAAAGCCAGTTCGTCGAAGAGTCCAGTTTCGGTAACTTAATCAACAGGGTGTGAGTGGGGTTCTTTTGATGTGCCTCCAGGTTCTCGAGTGTCGACATTCGACTTGCGTGAATATCATCTCATTTACGGGGGAGCTATTTACCGTAATTGTTATTTTACTCCTCCCATTTTTATACAACCGCGGGTTGGATTCGAATATTATCATGGGTATGCCGCTTTAAAAAACTATCCATACGGATCGGAGCACGCAACGCGCGATGCGATGACAGGAGAAGTTGGGATGTCAATCGGGATCAGGAATTCGCAGTTGACAACGATGGCTATCAAACCGACATTCACATTGAGCAAACGGAAGCCACTATATTCACTAACTTTCGGTGTAGTGTGGGGCAAAGCGTTATAGAAGCACGGCGCCTCGCTCTCGCTAGCAACAAAAAGGCTGGGAGAAGATTGCGTGGCCCCCTTGGAGTTTTCGGCGTGGGGCCGTAACTTAGTCACAGTTTTTATAAAGCATGCACGAAGTTACGGGAAATTAAGAAGTCATTCGTCGAGCATGCTCAGGAGGGAAGGGGTGCTCAATCAAGTCTTCTTCCTTTGACGGGCAGGCGACTTTCTTATATTCGCGGCTTTTAAGCGGCTTCGCTGACACTACGGCAATCCCGAGTGTAGCGCCCGGTTCATACGTGTTCTGTGCAGTTTACTTGTCAACAATCCGATTCAATCAAACGCAGGCGAGAACATCGCATAACGAAAGGAACTAAATGAAGCTGAAAGAGCTTCCGGGCGGACCGGGGAGGTTTTCGGAAGGATTCGTCTCTTCACCCTCTGCATGATTCTTCCGAATGTTTAGAATGTATTTAGGTCGCCTTCAATCCTCAGGGGAATATTCTTGCCGTTGGAGATGTCATGGGCATATGCGTGTGTACGGCTTTTCCGGCCTGTGGATCGCCGACTTCTGGTGAGACAGAGCTGGAGAATAACCTATTTGATCTATTTGAGAAAATCAAAACTTGGGGCCATTTGTTCGATCTACAGCTAAAGTCATGCACAGATTTTACCGATATACCACAGAGAGGGATTCCAGGCATCGGCTCTCGGTACGTGGAGGTGGTCTCTTTAGGAGGAGAGGTACAGCGGGAGGAGGTCGGTCATGATCAAAACTTATTGCTCTATATTATTATCTGATGGATTATGACAACTTCTCCAAATTCGAAAGAGACGGCTGACAACGAATTGAATCGCGAGACGGGACTATCGTTTGAACAGCTTTTCAAGAAAAACCCGCTACCGATGTGGATCTTCGACTCTGAAACGCTTCGGTGTCTTGACGTTAATGAATCCGCCAGTTTGAAATATGGCTACTTGCACGAGGAGTTCCTCCAAATGGACGCCACGCTTCTCCGACCCGAGTTCGCTGCGGACGGAGTTACCCAATGTGCCAGACCCGAGGCCGGGTGTTTCACCTACGGCGGGGTGCAGAGCCACAGACTAAAGAACGGCGACATCGTTACGGTGGAAGAATTCTCGCACGAAATAGTCTTCAATAGCCGTCGGGCGGTGATCGTTACCGCGCACGACATCACGGACCGCGATTATGTAGAGAACGCCATCTTCGAGAACGAGCAACGCCTTCGAGACCTGATAGATTTTCTTCCGCAGACCGTCTACGAAATGGATATGTCCGGGAACCTGACTTTCGCGAATCGGTTCGCGTTCGAGATGTTCCGAATCACCCAGGAAGATTGGGAGAATGGGCTAAACGCACTTGATTTCATAGCTCCCGTTGACCGCGAGCGAGCCCGCAGCGATATCGGAAGAGCGATTCAGACGGGCAAAACCACGGGCGGAATAGAATACACGATAATACGGAAGGATGGGACGCTCTTTCCAGCGATACAATACGGGAATGTAATTCTAAAGGATGGCAAGCCCGCCGGTCTGCGAGGGTTGATCGTCGACATCACGACGCAAAAAGAAAATGAACGGTTGGCGATCGCGCTAAGAGACCGCTTTGCCGCAATCTTCAATAACGCGCGCGACGCCCTTCTACTTTTGAAGCAAAACATGATTGTTGACTGCAACGAGGCAGCATATCAGGTATTCGGCGGCGACAGAAACAAAATTATCGGGGCGGTGGTCGAAGATTTGTCTCCCGCCATCCAAGCCGACGGCATGTTATCGAAAGAAAAGGCCGCAGAGAAAATATCGGCGGCGCTTCAGGGGGAGTCCCAATTTTTTGAGTGGCAGCACAGTAGACTCAATGACGAAGTGTTTGACTGCGAGGTGAGTCTCAGTAAGGTTGTGATCGACGGTGAGCCGATGCTCCTTGCGGTTCTGCGAGACATCACGGAGCGAAAGTTGCTCGAAGAACAGCTGCGCCAGTCGCAGAAGCTCGAAAGTCTGGGACAACTTACTAGCGGGATAGCACACGATTTTAACAACATACTGGGGGGCATAATCGGCTTTTCACAGCTTGCACTGCGCAAGGCGAGCGAAGGGAGCGTTCCAAGCAGCTACCTGGAGCGTATCAACATGCTTGCAATGAAAGCCGCCGGGGTCACTAAACAGCTTCTCGCGTTTTCTAGAAAGCAGTTCCTTCAGCCCAAATATATTAACCTTAACGACCTCGTGGCTGATTTCTTGCAACTCGTTCCTCGTATAATCCGCGAAAATGTCAGCGTCCGGTTCGTGGCGGGGAAGGATCTCGATACTGTTCACGTTGATCCTCCTCAAATTGAGCAGGTACTCCTGAATCTTATCCTCAACGCGAACGACGCGATGCCCGGCGGAGGGGAACTCCTCCTGGAGACCAGAAACAGCAGGCTGAATGATTCCCCTAATTGGTCCATCTCAGGCGAAGATGACATCGACTACGTCATATTGGCGGTCACAGACACCGGCACCGGCATCGAGAAATCTGTCCTCGAAAGGATTTACGAGCCTTTCTTCACGACCAAGGAAGTTGGAAAGGGAACCGGACTCGGCTTGTCCGTCGTACACGGCATCGTGAAGCAGCATAACGGGTCAATTCATCTTCGCACTGAATTGGGTAAAGGGACGACATTTGAGATTTTCTTACCGTCTGCGAAACAGCGTCCCGAGAATGCCAAACGGGAAAGTGAAGAACTCCCGTGCGCGAAAGACGCTTCCGAGAAAATCCTCGTTGTGGAGGACAATGAAGAGATGCGACAATTTATGGCCGCATTTCTTAGAGAGAACGGTTACGAAGTCATAGAAGCGGCGGACGGCGAAGAAGGGGCGCAATTATACGATTCGGTATCCGGGGGTGTGTCACTTGTAATTTCTGATATCGTCATGCCGAAGATGAGCGGAAGGGAATTGAGACAAAGTTTATTGGAACGGGATCCTCGCGTTAAGTTTTTATTTGTGAGCGGTTATGATAGAACTTCCGGAACAGAGACGCCATTCCCGCATGATGTTGACTTCATGGCGAAGCCGTTCGGTGTTTCAGAATTGAGCAAGAAGGTACGAGAGATATTGGACAGAAAATAGAAGAATAGAACTGCGCTGGTCTTGCTTAATCACCGCCATCTTGCTTTACTATTTGAGCCGGAAGTCATGTGACATTAAACGAGGATAGGCTTCGATCTGCGCTATCGTGAAGATTTCAATCCAAGTTCCAGGAAGGAACGAAAACGGGCGCATTCTCTTCAGTGAATACAGTTGTCCCACGAGGAGCCGATAATGAATATTAACTTCACACATAGTCTGCCTTATGGTCACGCTGCCGCGGATAAACTCCATCTCTCATCGCTTGGCAGGATTTCACTCATTCTCGTGATGCTCTTTGGCGCCCTGACTCCGTCGGGCGCCTCAGCCGGATTTCGAGCCGCATTCGTGGATGAACTAACGCCGCTGTATCCCGATTCGAGAATCAACGAAGTTGCCCTTCAGGAACCTATCGTTCTCGACGCCGCTAGAGGCACATTCGCCGGCGTGCACATTCTTGTTACGGACCTTCGGCCAAATGAGCCACTTAATGTCGAGGTAAGAAAATCAAAGCGATGGCCTTCAGAGTCTGTCGGTATCTATCAACTTCTTAGCGTTCCCGTAGAAATTAACTCCGGTTTACTTAGCCGTACGGAAAAATGGGATGGTCAATTCAATCCTTACGTCATACGGCGCGCTCCCTTCCGTGTGTACGATGTGATGAAGCCGATCAAGTCTAGAATCGATGTTGACGATTCGGTCGCCGCTATCGCTTTTGAAGTGAAGGTGCCCCGTGACATGGAGCCGGGTGAATACGGCCTTGAAGTCATTCTACGTGCGGACACTGAGAGGATCGTCAGGCATCTTACGATCAGGGTGCATTCTGCCGTGGTTCCACAAATCGGCAAGAATACAATGTGCTACACTTGCTGGTTCTCTGAGAAGAATATGCTTTGGGGTACTCACGACACACTATGGAGTGCTGCCTACTGGAGAATACTTAACAGGTATGCCTCCTTGATGGCGCTGGGGCGACAAAACACTTTCAGGCTTCCGCTGGATTTTGGCTCGACCAGCAGCGGACAGTACCTTCTCGACACTGCTAGAATGGGAAGAACGATCTCTATCTTCCAAAAGCATGGCTTCTACTATGTGGAAGGGGGGCCCTTCCTTACCTCAAAGGGGAATCATCTCATCACTGGTGGCGGATTCCCGGTACGAAACAGTCGAGGAACAGCTGAATTGGTATCGACGCTCGACCAGCTTCACGATTTCATAGAGAGGGAGCATTTGGAGGGAAGATGGTTTCAGCATATCCAGGATGAACCGGGTCCAAACTTGGATAGCGATTATATATTCGTCGCTCGGCTCATTCACGAGAAGCTCCCCGGTGTGCGAGTGTTGGAAGCCGGGGACAACAGGGATCTTGTTGGCGCTATCGACGTTTGGTGTCCAACGGACGACCAATATCAAGAGCATCGGGAATTCTACATGGGGCGACAGAATGATGGTAACGAATGTTGGGTTTACACATGCCTCACTCCAACCGGTCCGTGGATTAACAGGCTTCTTGACATGGAAAGGCTGCGCCCGGTATATATCGGCTGGGGGGCGGCGCTTTTTGGCACTTCTGGATTTCTCCACTGGGGGCTAAATCAATATTACGCGAATCCATTTAAACAAAGCGTGGTAGACCACCCGGATGCGCCTCACACGAACGATCAACTCCCTGCCGGAGATCCGTACATCGTCTATCCTGGACCCGGGGAACCGTGGCCCTCTGTCCGATTTGAAGCGCTGAGGATTGGGCTTGAAGACCGCGAACTACTTCGTCAGCTTGACGAGAAGGATCCAAAGCTCTGCCGAATGATAATACAGCAGGTGTTTCGGTCGTACGATGAATACAACAAGAGTGTGAAGGTCTACCGGGCAACCAAGCTGCGTTTGCTGGATGCGCTTGACAGCGCCGAATAGCTGCTCGTTTGAGAGATGAGGGTAAGACCGTAAGCATGAAGAAAGACGGCTCTGAGTTTTGCGC
>JAJYRM010000206.1 GCA_021794075.1 Bacteroidota bacterium
GCAGCCGCAGAAGCATCGCCTCGACGTGCTTGCAGGTTCCCAGCGTATTGATCGCGAAATCCGGGCAGGAGCAATAATTCTCGAAGCGCCCCAGGCCGCGAATCGCCACCTTATAGGTCCGCCCGCTGGCCGACTTGACACTGTAATCGCCACAAGGCCCGCTTGCGGGCCGTTTCAAAATCTTGAGTGGCGCCGCCGCAGCCCTATCCCGCCGCTCGGCGATCTGCTGTTCGATGAGCATCGAGAGATCCCCTCTTGAGGAGCGTACAAATGCACCCCCGCGACCAATGGTACATGTAATCGAATGTGCCCTTCAGCCATGCCTCTTCATCATCTGGAGCCAAGAAGCCGATTTCGTATCCAGATTTTGGGTGGTCGAGCACCAGATTGCAGCCTTGATTGCTGGCAATCCGACGCGCGCCGTCTATCTGTGTGAAACCTTCATTGCGGCCTGCAACTTCAAGACCGAGAAGATTGAGTCCGAGTGGCAGTTCGGCAGTTTATGGCAGCATCGACGAGAGTAGTAGGTGTTCGCCTGCCCGCTGCCCAGTCGGACACGTGGAACTCGCCATTTCAAAACGCCCGGATGATCAAGACGGGGGACGGGCAACGCACAAATCACGTACAAACCATGCCCAAATCTGCTTCTGGAGTTATGTAGCTGAAAAATCGCATCTTGATTCTTGGGGGAGGCGGCGGATCTGAGTCAATCTCCCATGCTTCTTATCCATTTGATTCTGAACGGATTACTAGTGGATGCGCTGTAGCAAAGTGGGCTGTAAAGGTAACGTAAACATATGATTGTAAAATAGTTATTGGTGGAGGCGGCGGGAGTCGAACCCGCGTCCGAAATCCAAGTCAGTAAAGAGACTCCATGCGTAGTCACGTTCCGATTGATCTCGTGCGATGCGCTCAGAACGGACAAGATACGCATCCCACCAGCCCGTAGATCTCGTCCGACCCGCCAAGGCATTGCGGGTCAGACCAGCCTGCTTTGCGACGTCCTTCCCCACCTCACAGGCGAATTTGAGGAGGACGGCTACTTATTTAATTAAGCAGCAAGTGCTAGTTGATTGTTAGCAATTGTGTTTTTGTAAGCGATTACGGGTGCCCACCCCCCGGCATGCCTCTCTACCGCAAACGATCCCGTCGAAACCGTGACGCCCCCAACTGGGGTGGCCCAGGCCCATACCATCCAGCCCAGACCGGAATGCTCGTGGCATTCAAGTACCCCTCCATTCTACGCCGAAATAAGAAGGAATCCTCCAAGATTCAGGACTTTCCCACCGTTTTTCGCCGATCCGACCGACTAAACTCCGCAAAGATTGTCGCACACAATAGATATCATATGATATATTTTATCTATGGCCAAGAGAGCGATTTGACTTACACGAGAATAGTATCGTTTGATATGTTGAGGGTTCATGACCGATTCGGCGCAGACGCTGGCAGAAATTGCGAGGCTTGGTGGGCAATCGAAAACCCGTCGAAATAATTTTTCACGTGAGGCGCCATCTCGGTGGGAGCCGGAAACCATAATTAACACTGAATCTGGGTTACCCTTTTCAACGCCAAGCGCTTGGGAACTTATTTGCAAATTACTGTTGGAATCCCCGGGTATATTCACCGAATTAAAGCTTCAGAAGCCGTGTGGCCAAACAGCGTATTGGGCAACAATCACCCTCATACCAAGCAACGTCGTCGTCTACATAAAAGTTCAGCTAACGAGTGGTCTAGCGCACGGACGAAGCTTTCATATATCCACTAAAGGAGTAGCGGATGTATAAGGACATAACCGAACAGAAGCCAAAGGAAACCTGCCCGGAATGCGGCAGCGATCGGCTTATCGAACGGATCGGTGAGCAACAGTTCAATTACGGGCATCCGGACGAGAATGTTGTTCTCACTGCTTCGATGCCCGTGACATCTTGCCAAGACTGCGGTAATGAGTATTTTGACGAGCGTGGGGAGGCTGCTAGACACGCGGCAGTCTGCAAGCACCTAGGGGTGCACACTCCTCAAGAAATTCGTCAAATTCGCGAGGCGCTTGAACTTAGCCGCCAGGATTTCGCACAATTGACCGGATTCGGTATAGCTTCCGTTCAACGGTGGGAAGCTGGCACGGTCATTCCGAATCCGTCGAGCGACCGTCTCATCTATTTACTCCAATTCGGATCAAACGTTCGACTTCTCCAGGAGAGGGAGCAGTCCGTAACTACCACTGGAGCTGAAGAAATCGACCTGCCAGGCATCGATTTGTGCGCCGCTGAGTCTCATCCCCGCATGAATGCGGTCTGCAGGACAAGATTATTCCCGCGGCTTCGTGATAGGCCGCGCCTAGAAACTCAGGCATTGCTGTGGAGCCTTCGGAAAAGTTAGCGAGGAAACATGTATTTAGTGACCTTCTATTCCTTTAAGGGTGGGACTGGGCGTTCGATGGCTTTAGTTAACGTGGCGGCGGATCTCCTAAACCGTGGCCGTCGTGTGTTAATGGTCGACTTCGATTTGGAAGCTCCCGGACTAGATACGTTCCCAATCACCCTCAAAGGGCGATTGGATAAGGGCCTCGTTGAATTAGTGCATGAATATTTGGAAAGATCTGAGGTGCCCGATGTTCGCGATTATCTCTGCGAGGCAAAGATAGCTGGTGTGGATAATGGCCAACTATGGCTCATGCCAGCTGGGCGCCAAGATTCCTCATATGATTCACGATTCAAGGCGATCGATTGGCAAGATTTCTACAAAAATCAGGGAGGGTTTCTGTTCTTTGAGGACCTCAAAGTACAGTGGGAGCAGTCTATAAGTCCTGATTATGTCCTTATTGATTCAAGAACTGGGCATACCGATATCGGCGGTATATGTACAAGACAACTGCCGGATTGTGTCGTAGCGATCTTCTTCCCCAACGAGCAAAATATACGCGGCCTGAAACCTATCGTCGAGGATATTCGGCAAGAGGAAAGAGGGCCGCTAAATAAGCGAATAGAACTCCAGTTCGTGATGGCAAATGTCCCTGACCTTGATGACGAAGATAGGATACTTGCAGAAGCGACCACAGCCTCACAAAAGGCCCTAGGATATAGCGAACTGGCTGCCACGATTCATCACTTCAGCAGTTTCGCTATGTTAGAACAACGCCTTTTGCTAGTTGATCGACCTCGTAGCAAGCTTGCGACAGAATACAAACAACTAGCCTCTGCAATTGTGCTTAAGAACTTGGAAGATAAAGACGGCGCTATAGCTTTTCTCGAACATGCATTCTCGACGTTAAGGCCAGACAGGGATTCACCGATGGCCCCTGTAGTTGAGGACCAACTGCAACTCATTGGACTAAAGCATTCAAAAGATATAGATGTCATCAGATGGCTTGCCAGGATTCGGAGATATCAGCGCAAATTTGAGGAGTCTCTTAGTTTTCTCAACAAGGTTTTATTAGAGGATGCCGCAGATGCGGAGAGCCTCGTCTCTCGCGCCGAAATATTCATCTTACTCAAGAAAACCGCCCAAGCATTGCAGGACCTTAGACAATTCTTTAACCTTGGAAAGGTTCCACAGTTCAGCTTTGCCTCAGCGGTAAAGTTGTTCCTCCTACTGGACAAAGGTCCCGCGATCGAAATAGCTGATTCCCCAGCTGTTCCACTACTTAATGCGTCAGCTATCGTCCAGATAACCGAAGACTTTCAGAAGCAACCACGTACGATTCCGGCCGCTGTTCATTTACTTCGTCGTTGGATGAGCTCAAACACCGGAGGTAAAGAGGTACCTTCGGTTCAAAACCTATATATTCTGAGCCTTATAGGCGCCGGATTATTTGAAGAAGCAATGGTCGCCCTAAAACGGGAAAAGTCATTTTCGGAATTGGCGATCTCTGATGCCTTTAATTACGCGATGGCGCAATGGGGTTTGTCTGGGACTCTCCCCGTCGAATTGTTTACGCAAATCGTTGCAATAGACTCCGAAGTCAAACCGATGTTAGAGCCGAACTTTTTTCAATGTTTATCGATCATCCACTGGGCCGTCGGTAGTCAAGAAAAGTCTGTAGAGTTCTTAAACCGAGCGTTAGATAGCATTACAAAAGCGCCACACTCAAGTTTCAGTTGTTGGTCTTATCTTGTAAGGACACCAGATCTTTTTAGAGACGACCTGTTAAAAATGAAAGACCTTTACAGAGGTACGGATACAACTCCACCCTTCATTAAAAGACATCGCCATTAGCCTAGGGCAATCGGCGATTTCTTCCTCACATCACGATATTTTCCTTTATGTAAGCGTCCGGCTCTCGCCGTATGGACATAAGCGTGTGCGTGGGCGACGATCTGTTTGTGAGCGATGCGATTGAAGTTGGTGTGGATGGTGGCCGGGCGACGCGAGTGTATCGCACGGCGGAGGAG